>DUUZ01000173.1 GCA_012841255.1 Clostridiaceae bacterium | reverse complement strand
CGGCGGCAAAGACTTGGGGAGAAAGCTCATATTGAAGGCGGTCTGGGACCGGCTGAAAGGGGAGGGTCCCGGCCTGATCAGGGAGCTGGGCAATCCCTTCACCTTCCTTTATGCAGACCTGCTTGATGCCATCAGGGAGGAGAGGCCTCCCCTGGCACCGGGTCAGGCCGGCCTTGAATCCTTGCTGCAGGCCCTGTCTTTATTCCAGGCGGGCCTGGAACAAAGAAGGGTGCCTTATCCGCCGGAGGATTTCAGTCTGGACAAGATGACGGGCTTTTTCGACTGATCAGTCGGGATAGAGACGGGCGCGGGCCAGTCCCACCAGGGCGGAGGCCCCCAGCCGGGTGGCTCCCAAATCCAGGAGGGCCTGGGCATCTTCCAGGGTCCGGATGCCGCCCGAGGCCTTGATGCCGACTTTGGGTCCCACATGGGCCTTCATGAGGAGGATGTCTTCTTTTTTTGCCCCCGAGGAGCCGAATCCCGTGGAGGTTTTGATGAAGTCGGCTCCGGCCGACGTCACGATTCCGCAAAGGTGGATGATCTCCCGCTCGGAAAGTGCACAGGTCTCGATGATGACCTTCAAAAGGGCGTCCTCGCACAGATCCCGGATCTGCATAATCTCGTCTTCGACCAGCTCCCAAAGGCCGTCCTTGACCCAGCCCAGATTGATGACCATATCGATTTCATCGGCGCCGTTTTCCAGGGCGTCCTCGGTTTCAAAGAGCTTGCTGCCGGTTGTGCTGTAACCGTTGGGGAAGCCGATGACGGTGCAGATGGGAAGGTCCCTGTTCACATAGTCGGCGGCATCGCTGACAAAGGAGGGGGGGATGCAGGCGGAGGCGCACTCGTACTCCAGGG
Organism: Clostridiaceae bacterium; assembly: GCA_012841255.1. GTDB lineage: Bacteria > Bacillota > Clostridia > Saccharofermentanales > DTU023 > UBA4923. The sequence goes on along the minus strand of DUUZ01000173.1, from coordinate 2,459 downwards.
CCTCATCCAGGATTTTTTGGATCTCCTGCCAGCTGGCCGAGGGCCGCAGGAGGGTGTGGTCGGTTGACTGCAGGATGTGCTTGATATCCATGGGGAGTCCTTTCTCGGTAACTGCTTTTGTCCAGTCTACACCTTTAAGGCCGGACGGCGGCCTTGGGATTTCGCGTTACAAGCCCTGCCTTCCGGCCTTTAATGTGGTAAGTTACCTAAGGATAACAATGTGTATTGCTAGAAGGGAGCGGTCCCCGGGACCGTTCAACGTATGACAGAAACAGTGAAAAAAGACTCCATGCTGAAGAGATTTGCTTCCTATTACAAGCCCTATATGGGGCTTTTCATTGCGGATCTCTTCTTCGCCTCGATTGAGGGGGCGGTCGGTCTGGCCTTTCCTTCCATCATCCGCTACCTGATCAACGACATCTTCGTCATGCCGGAGAAGTCCCTGATCATCCCCATCCTGATCAAGACGGCCGTCCTCATGTTCTTCCTCTATGTGGTCGAGGCCATCTCTCTTTATTTTGTGACCTCCTACGGCCACATCATGGGGGCCAGGATCGAGGCGGATATGCGGCATGACCTCTTCAGTCACATGGAGAAGCTGTCATTTTCCTTCTTTGACACCACTTCGACCGGCAAGATGGTCTCCCGCCTGATCACGGATCTGAACGACATTACGGAGCTGGCCCACCACGGCCCTGAGAACCTCTTCATTTCGGCCTTCAAACTCCTAGGTTCTTTCATTATTCTGGCGACCATCCATGTCCCCCTGACCCTGATCCTGATCTTCTTCACCGCTATCATGATGTTGGTGACCTTCGGCTACCGGGTCAAGATGCAGAATGTCTTCATGGATAACCGCCGCAAAATTGCGGATGTCAACGCCATTGTCCAGGACAGCCTGTCGGGGATCCGGACCGTCCAGTCCTTCTCCAGTGAAGATATTGAACTGGAAAAATTCCATCACGGAAACCAGGCCTTCTACCATTCCAAGAAGGAAATGTACTTCGTCATGGGCCGCTACCACACGCTCAACCGCTTCATGCAGGGCATGCTCTACCTGACGACCCTGGTTGCGGGTGGACTCTTCGTGGTCTACGGTTCCCTGAATCCGGCCGACGTCATTGCCTATGTCCTTTACATCAACATGTTCCTGGATCCCATCAGGACCCTGATCATGTTCAATGAGCAGTTCCAGCAGGGGATGACCGGTTTCAAAAGGATGATCCAGATCCTGGATACCGAGCCGGACATCGCAGACCGGCCGGATGCCCTTGAAGCGGGTACGCTGGAAGGCCGGATCGTCTTTGAGGATGTCACCTTTGCCTACGAGGATGAGAAGGTCCTGGACCGGCTCTCCTTCACAGTTGAAGCCGGCAGGACCATTGCCTTGGTCGGGCCGTCAGGGGTGGGGAAGACCACCATCTGCTCCCTGATTCCCCGTTTTTATGATGTGACCGAGGGCCGGGTCCTGATTGACGGCAAGGATGTCCGCGACTTTACCCTGGACTCCCTCCGCGAAAATATTGCGGTGGTCCAGCAGGATGTCTACCTCTTTAACAGCTCCATCCGGGACAATATCGCCTACGGCAACTGGGAAGCCAACCTTGAAGAGATCAAGGAAGCGGCCAGACGGGCCAATATCGATGAATTTATCGAGTCCCTGCCCGACGGATACGAGACCATGGTCGGCGAACGCGGAGTCCGTTTCTCCGGAGGTGAGCGCCAGAGGATCTCCATCGCCCGGGCCTTCCTTCGAAACCCACCCATCCTGATCCTGGATGAAGCCACAAGTTCACTGGACAACATCAGCGAAAGACTGATCCAGGCTGCCCTGGATGAATTATCCAGGGACCGGACCACCCTGGTCATTGCCCACCGCCTGTCCACCATCCGCAATGCCGACGAGATCCTTGTCCTGTCGGAGGATGGGATTGCAGAACGGGGTACCCATACTGAACTTCTGGAGAGGGGCGGCGAATACGCCTATCTGTATAAGAGTCAGTTTGAAGTGTAGTTTCAATCAACTCATTGTATTGAATTTCAATAGTTGGTGAGGATTCGTCATATTGTTGTAAAAAGTAGCAGTCTTTTTACGAGATCCTGGTAAAGCCATGATATAATTAAAGAGCAAGTGCAGGCCATACGCATTCAGCGCGTATGGCCTGTGTTGATGAGGGGGTTGTTTCGATCTGCATCCGCGACGGGATGTCAAGAGTATCCGGGAAAATTTGCCTACAATGTAGTCAGCGGCGTGGTGGTCAATATCCTGGCCATGTCCCTGACCATCTTCCTGACGGGCCTGGTCAATGAAGGGCTGACGGGCGAGGCCTCCAACAAGATCTGGCTGGGTGCGACCCCCCGCTTCAATGTCCCGGGACTCAGTTCAATCCCCGTCCTGGGAGCCGTCTTCAGGGAAGTCTATATCTTTTCGCCCTTCATCATCGTCTTCGCCGTCATCT
>DUUZ01000172.1 GCA_012841255.1 Clostridiaceae bacterium | reverse complement strand
GGGCCGCCCCGTGGAGCAGAACCCGGGGCTCTCCCCAGTCCCCGCAAAGGATCTCGATGTCCGCAAAACGGATTCCCGCCCGGCCGATTCCCGTCCCCAGGGCCTTGGACACGGCTTCCTTGCCGGCATAACGGGCGGCCAGCCGCCGGGGGTCCCCCCCGCAGATTTCCTGCTCGGCCGGGGTATAGACCCGGTCCAGGAAACGGGCGCCGTGACGGTCGAGGACGGCTTCAATCCGCCGGACCGAGATCAGATCAACGCCGGGCCGCATGCTAGCGCCCTTCCTTGGAAGTCAGGCGCAGATCGCTGCCCATAAAGGGATAAATCAGGAAATTTCCCCGCAACCGGCTGGTGATCCGGTTGTCGTACTTGGTTTCCGAGAACTTGTGGTGGGCCTGGTTGGAGGCGATGATGGTGGCCAGCTTGCGGTTTTGCCGGGCGTCCAGCAGGGTGATGAGCTGGGCGATGGTATCCTGGGTGGCCATCTCCGTTCCCAGGTCATCCAGAAGGAGCAGGTCCCAGCCGTAAATGGCGTTGTAGAGCATCTCGGCCTCCTCCAGGAGTTCGGGGTCGGGCCGGTAGGAGAGCTGCTGCCTCTTATAGCGCATGATGATGTCAAAAAGATTGGGGGCCGTGACATAGACGACCGAGCGGCCTTCATCCATGAGCCGGTGGCCGATGCTCTGCATGAGAAAGGTCTTCCCGGTCCCCGTGGTCCCGGTGAAGAAGAGATTGCGGTCCCGGATCCGGTCGAAGTGGCCGGTGTAGATCTGGGCCATCTGCAGATAATCCGCCATGACCGCCCGGGCCTCCCCCTCGAAGAGATTGAGATTGAAGGCGGAAAAAGTAGCCTCCCGGTCCATGGGGTCGGGCAGATAGACCGGCAGGATGGACTGGACGGCCTGCTTTCTGCAGGGGCACCAGCCTCCCTCCAGACGGCCGGTATCCCGGCAGGCCCGGCAGTGATAGGCGGGTTCCAGATAATTGTCCGCAAGCCCCAAAGAGGTAAGGAGCATGGACCGCTCTTCTTCCAGGCGGCGGAAATGATCCGACACTTCCGCCTGCCGGCCGGGCGTTTCCAGGGCTGCCTTCAGCTTGGCGAAACCCGCCGCCGTCAGTTTTTCATCCAGGGCCTTCAATTCCGGATGGCGCCGGTAGAGGCCGGCCTGCCTTTCATCCCGCACCTGGTGGGCCCGGTTGCGGCGTTCCGTATAAAGGCGGGCCACTTCGCTGTTGATTTTCTGACTCAGATTTCTCATGTCTTGTCATCTTCCAGGCGGGGCATCCGCGTATCGTATTCAAAGCTTTCGTCCAGGGCCTTCTGGTCCTCGGGATCCAGGAAATAGCGGTTATCCCCCAGGGCACCCTTCTTCCTGTCCCGGCCCTCCTTGCCGCGGTCGGCCTCCCGCTGCGCCTCATAGCTCTCGATGGAGGCAAGATCATTCAGCCCCTGCTCATGCCAGCCCTTGAGGACGGCCGTCACAAAGCGGATGGTGGGGCGGACAGCCCCCCGGGTCCGGGCCAGGGCCGCGTCAATCACATCCTGGCCGTAGCCGTATTCATCGATCCACATCTCGATGTCCTTGAGGTCATACTCGGTCAGGGAGCGGCGGAGTTTCTTGCCTACATAGGCCTTGATCCTGTTCTTTTCCAGGAAACTGGAGTAGTAGACGGAGAGCTGGTCGTAGGTCCGGACCCCGGCCTGAGCCCAGTCCTCGGCGATCCGGTTGGCATAGCCGGGCCCGTCCAGGCGGTTGTTGTTGGCCGCCTCCTGGAAGAGGGCATAGACCACCTCGGGTTCGAAACTGTAGGCTTCAAACCAGCGGTCGATCTGGTCGTACCACATATAGGTCATGATGCCCTGGAAAAAGGTCATCTTGATCAGGTTGACCATCTTCTCCCGCTCCTGGCTCAGGGATTCGCGGGACGCGATCTCGCTGGGTGCCGAGGAGGTGATGGGCCGGTAGCGCTTCTCCAGTTCCTGCATCTTCAGGTCGGCGATGGAGATGTCCAGATCCCCCACCGTCAGCAGGCCCATGCCCGAAAGCTCCAGAAGGGACTCATTGACGGCCTCCTCCGAGATCCCCAGCCGGTCGGCCAGGTCGGCCCGGGTGGCATCCCGGGAGCC
>DUUZ01000171.1 GCA_012841255.1 Clostridiaceae bacterium | reverse complement strand
TTGGCCTGGTGGAGGAGGAAGAGGTCGACCTCTTCCGGTGCAATCGCTGCCTTATCCAGGACTTCCCGGATGACTTCGGACATCTCGCTGACGGCGAAGCGGAAGACGGCTCGGCCGTCCATGTGAATGGGTTCCGTATGGCCGACAGACAGCATGTCCCGGCCGCCGACGGTCCGGGCGGCAAAATAGTCACCGTCCCCGTCGGAGAGCGTCCAGATGCCGGCCCCGGCCCCATCCCCGAAGAGGAAACAGTTGGACCGGTCATCGGGATCAATCTTGCGGGAGAGGACTTCCGCTCCCACCACCAAGGCACAGCTGCCTGAGGCTCTCAGGGCCAGAAGGGCCCGGGCTGTCTCCAGGGCATAGACGAAGCCGCTGCAGGCCGCATTGATGTCAAAGGCCAGGATGTCCGAAGAAAGGTCCAGCCGATCCTGGAGCCGGGCAGCAATGGCCGGCACGGCCTCGTCCGTGGATACACTGGCGCAGATCACCAGAGATATGCGGGACCGGTCAAAGCCGGGCATGCTGTGGAGGCAATCCCTGGCCGCCTGGACGGCCAGATCCAGGGCCCCTTCCCCGTCCACCCAGTGGCGGGTGACAATCCCCGACCGCTCCCGGATCCATTCATCCGAAGTATCCAGATAGGAGGCAAAGTAATGGTTGTCCACCAGCTTTTGGCCGGCTGCTTTGCCGCAGCCCAAAAGTGTCAATTTCATGGAAATCCTCTTTTCAAAACGAACAGGCTGTTTCTGCCCCCGACCGGGGGCAGGAGATCAACAAATAGAATTTTAGATCTTAAAGATCCAGTTCGGGGCGGTAAGTCTTGATGATGCCGACAATATCCCCGATCGTGGACATCTTTTCCAATTCTTCATCTTCGACACTGACGTCGAAAAAAGACTCAAGCTGCATGGCCAGTTCCACGGCATCCAGTGAATCCGCCGCCAGATCTTCTATAAAACGGGCCTCCAATGTGACCTCTTCTTCATCGACTCCTAATAAATCCGTGACAATTTGTTTGACATTCTGTGTAATCATGATGTCCTCCCATTATTCTTCAATCATTGATGGTTAAAATAATTATATAAATTATTTTAACTGATTGCAAGTATAGCGAAGCCTCCGAAGGGGTGTCAAGGGCAGATTCATTGTGCAGGTTTACAAAGATTACAAAAAAAGGACCCTTGCGGGTCCCCTTCAAATTCAGCGGCAGTTCTTTTATTATTCGCGTTTCAGCCAGCGGTCGAACTTGTCCAGCGCCTTTTCAATGACCTTCTGGGCGGATTCGGCTGAATGGATCTTGGTCAGGGCGGTCCCCTTACCTTCCAGTTCCTTGTAGACCTGGAAGAAGTGCTGCATCTCGGTCAGCATATGCTCGGGAAGATCCTCCAGCTCGGTCCAGCTCCTCATCTGGGGATCCTGGAAGGGAATGGCAATGATCTTCTCGTCCTCTTTATCTTCATCGATCATGGAGAAGGCCCCGATGGGATAGCATTCCACCAGGCAGAGGGGTACCAGGCTTTCCGTAGAAAGAACCAGGACATCGAGGGCGTCCCCGTCCTCCGACAGGGTCCTGGGAATAAAACCGTAATTGGCGGGATAGTGGGTTGATGTGTAGAGAATCCGGTCCAGACGGAGCATGCCGATCCGGTCGTCGTATTCATATTTCTGTTTGCTGCCGCGCGGTATCTCAACCACGGCATAAAAACGGTCTTTCTGTATCCATTCTTGGGGGATGGATGTCCAACGTAGCATGCTAGTAACCTCCTGCCATCCGGCTTTTCTGTCCTGTCATCTTAACAGAAAAGTCCGCCTGACCGCCAACGGCCCCTGGATCAGCCCTTGGCCTTGAAATTGTAGAGGGGACGCAGGTGCTTTATGACCTTGACCGTGTCGCCGATCTGGCCCAGCAATTCCTCCAGGGGCTTATAGGCCTCGGGACTTTCGTCCAGGGTATCCCGGCTGACTGAAGTAGTGTAGATTCCCTTCATCATGAGGTGGAGTTCTTTCAGAGAGAGCTCCTTTCGGGCCTGGGTCCGGGACATGACCCGGCCGGCCCCGTGGGGGGCGGATTCATTCCAGTCACGATTCCCCAGCCCCTCACAAAGCAGGGAGCCGTCCCGCATGTTCAGGGGGATCAGGACCCGCTCCCCCTTTTTGGCAGAGATGGCACCTTTTCGGAGGATCATGGAATCCAGGTCGATGTAGTTGTGGATGGTGGTCATATCCAGGTCATAATCCAGTTCCAGTCCCTGGGTGATCTCATCCATCATGGCCTTGCGGTTCAAGACCGCAAACTCCTGGATGATCTTCATATCATGCAGATAATCCTGGAAGTCCTCCCCTTCAAGATAGGCAAGGTCAGGGGGAAGATGAGGTTTTTGCCCGGAGGCCTTCTTCTGGTAGTAAAGGGCCACCTGGAGTCCCAGATTCCTGGATCCGGAGTGGACCACAATGTAAAGGCGGCCCTCCCCGTCCCGGTTGACCTCGATGAAATGGTTGCCGCCTCCCAGGCTGCCCAGGGAAAGTTCCGCCCGGTCCATGCGGAGCCGGCTGTCATTCCTGCCGCCCTCCCGGCAGCGGAGTTTTTTCAAGTTGATTTTTTCCAGGTACCGGTGCGGCCTCTTGCGGATGGCAAAACCCGAGGGGATCCTCTGTTTGATCAGCCAGTCCAGGGCCTTGAAATCCACGGTGCTGCCCCCAAGTCTGATGGTCTCCATACCGCAGCCGATATCCACCCCCACCATGTTGGGCACAACCTTGTCCTTGACCGTCATGGTCGTTCCGATTGTAGACCCGGCGCCTGCATGGACATCCGGCATAATCCGGATCCGGCTTCCCCGGGTAAAGGGCTGATTGACCAGTGTTTCGATCTGCCTGCGGGCAGTGGGCTCCAAATCAGCGGCAAATACCCAGGCTTCGTTATATTCTCCCTTGATTTTGACCATGAGTCCTCCTTATCCGCAATTTTAAAAAGGGACGCAAGCCCGGCCTGCGTCCCTTCCTCGTTTAAACCGCTATTTAAAGCTATTCGCCTTCTTCGAGAACTTCAGGCTCCGAAACGGCTTCTTCAACAGCTTCTTCGACAACTGCTTCTTCAACAGCTTCTTCGACGACAGCTTCTTCAACAGCCTCTTCGACGACAGCTTCTTCAACAGCTTCTTCGACGACTGCTTCTTCAACAGCTTCTTCGACGACTGCTTCTTCAACAGCTGCTTCTTCAACAGCTTCTTCGACTTCAACGACTGCGGCGGAAACCGGTTCAGCCAGGGCTGTCTCCGCTTCTTCCGACTTCCCGGCCTTTTCGGCCGCCTGCAGTTCGTCTCTCAAGGCCGCCATGCTGTCCATCAGGTCGGAACCTTCCTTGGTTACCGCCGTAATGTCAGCCATGGAGGAGATGGCGGATCTTGCCTGATCATCAACGTAGCTGGTCGGTAGATCATCCTGGTCTCCGCGGCGTTTTCCGCCACCGCCTCTGCGGCGCGGTGCCTGCTGCTGGCGTTTTTGCATCATTTCCTCGTGCTGCTGGGCCAACTCGGAATCCGGATCGGGGTTGATGGGTTCAACCTCGCGGATGCTGACGCTGATCCGGCGGGCTTCATCGGAAACTTCAACGACCCGGGCATCCACTTCCATGCCTTCAACCAGGACGTCGCCCGGCTTGTTCAGGTGGTAGTTGGAGATTTGCGAGATGTGGCAGAGGGCGTCCACTTCGGGTGCAATGTTGATGAAAGCGCCGAAGGGGAACATCCGGACAACCACGCCTCGCACGATGGCGCCCACGGGGAAGCGGGCTTCGATGTCGCGGTAGGGGTCATCCTGCTCGCGTCTGTAGCCCAGTGAAATCCGTTTTTTGGAACGGTCGAAATCCTTGACGTAAACGTTTACCTTGTCTCCCACGGACAGGACTTCTGAGGGGTGCCTGATCCGCTGCCAGGACATCTCGCTGATGTGGATCAAACCATCCACGCCGCCGATGTCTACAAAGGCTCCGAAGTTGGTCAGGTTACGGACCACGCCCGTGTATTCATTCCCAACCTCGATGGTGTCCCAGATCTCACGTTCGCTGGCTTTGCGTTCCTGCTGAAGCAGCATTCTCCTTGAACCCGACACGCGCATACGGCGGCGGTTGGGATCAAATTGAGTGATGAGAACGTCAAACTCCTGATCGCGGTAGGGCGTCAGGTCGTCAACGACAGTCAGCTCGAGCTGGGTACGATGGATGTAAACGTCAATACTCCGGTAGGAAGCGATCACGCCGTCGCGTACAACATTTACAACCTTGACCGTAATCGGTGTTCTTTCTTCAAATGCCTTTTGGATGACTTCTTTGTGCTTCAAAGTCTCCACATAACCGGTGGAGAGCATAATCTCCTTGCCGGCGTCAGAGCTGCGGATGCTTCGAATGTAAACGTCAACTTCCTGGTGATTCTTAACGGCTTCATCCAGATCATAGTCAGGGTTTGTCTCCAGCTCGCGGATCGGAACCTTGCCTTCCGATTTGTCTTTTACGTCAACGTAAACAAATTCATCGTCGTAGCGGACGATTCTTCCGCGGACAATACTTTTTGGTTGAAGCTCAGGAATGCTGTCAACGTAATCCTCAAAATTTACGTCAGCATTCTCTTCCGGCTTCGCCATGCCTTCAATTGTTGTCATTCTGTAGATAACCTCCCTGATCATCCCGTCTGGTGTTGAGGCGCCGGTGGTGACACCGACTCTCGTTGAACCGGTCGCATATGGTTCCAGGATTTTTGCGACCTGGTCCGGCCTATGAATCAGATGCACGTCGCTGCACTCCTCACGGCAAACTTCAAGAAGTTTGTTTGTGTTGGAACTTGTTTCGCTTCCCAGTACCAACATGACGTCGGAAGAAGCTGCAAGCGCCCTCGCATCAGACTGCCTTCGGGCAGTCGTACTACATATTGTATCAAAAATACAGAGATTGGCAATTTTCTTTTTAAGAAGCTCACGGATTTGTATCCAGCGTTCATGGGAAAAGGTCGTCTGGGAGACCAAAATCCACTCCCGTCCGTCAAAATCCATGCCCTCCGCCTCTTCTGCCGTCTCGATTATGACAGGGACGACCGGGGCCGCATGGCCGATGACGCCGATAACTTCCGGATGATCGGCCCGGCCTGTCATGATGATCCCCTTGCCTTCCCGGGCGGCCTCGGCCGCCAGTTTCTGGATCTTGATAACAAAGGGGCAGGTTCCGTTCAAAAGAACGCAGTCCTTTTCTTTCAGGGCTTCCAGGACATCCGGCGACACCCCGTGCGCCCGGATCAGGACACGGGCCTTTGAGGGAATGTCCTCAACCCGCTCGGCGATGCGGGCTCCGCGTCCTTCCAGATCCTCGATCACGAGCTCATTGTGGACCACTGCACCATAGAGCCAGAGTCCCGGGGACTCCCCGGCCTCGATGGCCCGGTAGGCCATGTCGACCGCCCGCTTGACACCGGGGCAGAAACCTGCGGATGCGGCAACTTCAATCTGCATTAGTGATCTTCCTCCCGGGGGATGGGCACAAGCTCGATCCGCTGATCGAAGAAACTCTGCCAGCGTTCCCGGCCTTCGTATTCATAGTCCAGTCCTGCTATTGCGTAGATCCGCCGCATCAGCTCCCAGGCGACACCCTCCTGTTCCTCACGGGAAAGAAGGCCGCCTGAAAGCTTGGGGCGCACCGGGTCGGCGAAGATAAAGCGGGGGCGTCCGAAGAGCCGGTAACGAGGGTCGACTGCCGTGAACATAATAGGAATTCCCCGGCGGATGGCGTAATAGAGCATGGGTGCGTGCGGAGTCATGGAGGTCGGCTCCTCCAGACTGACCCGGGTCCCCTGGGGAAAAAGTCCCACCACCTGGCCTTCCTTGATCATGGCCAGGATCAGTTTGGTCGCCCGGACATCGGCCGTCTCCCGGTCCAGGGGAATGCTGCGGAAGGCCCGCAGTATCCGGCCGATGGCAAAAATATTGAAGAGTTCCTTCTTGGCGACAAAACTCAGGCGCTCGGATTTATAGAAGTAGGTGATTAAAATTGGGTCCAGGAGACTGTGATGGTTGGCCAGAAGCAGCCCCCCCTCCCCTTCCGGCATCCAGGGGCGGCCTTCCCTTTTGGGCAGGAAAAGGGGCCAAAGAATGAGGGCGGCAAGACCGCGGATCAGGGTTCTCAAGAAACGGGAGGAAGAGGAAAGCTTCATTCCCTGCCCTCCCCGGACCGCCAGCCTGGCTGATCCAATTCCTTCTTCCGTATCACGTCCAGCATGGTGTCGATGACCTCACGCAGGGTCATGTCACTGGTATCAATCTCGACGGCGTCCGGGGCCTTGACGGCCGGGGCCAGCTTGCGGCTGGAATCCTGGCGGTCACGTTCCTCAATATCCCGGATCACTTCCTCCAGGCTGGTTTCCACTCCGGCTTTTTCCAGGTCCTTGAGCCTGCGCTCCGCCCGGGTTTGGGCAGATGCGGTGACGAAAAATTTGACAGGGGCGTCGGGAAAAACATAGGAACCAATATCCCGGCCCTCCAGGATCAAGGCCTGTTTCTTGCCCAGCTCCCGCTGGATGCGGACACAGTAATCCCGGCAGACAGGCAGAACGCTGATGTCTGACGCCGCCATGGAGGCTTCGGGGGTCCGGATAAAGGGCTCCATATCCTCCCCGTCGACACGAGTCTTCTGCACCCGGTCCGAAAGGTCGATTTCCATGACTGTCTCCGCCAGCATGGCCCGGACCGCCTCTTCGTCGGACGGGCTGATCCCCAGGCGCAGAGCCTTGTATCCCAAGGCCCTGTACATGGCTCCCGTATCCAGGCTCAAAATACCAAGATGTTCGGACAGGAGGCGGGCAACCGTGCTCTTGCCGGCGCCCGAAGGTCCGTCGATGGCGATGACCAAAGGTTTGCGGACCGGGCTTCCCGAAGCTTCATGGGGCATGTGTTCAGATAATTTCATGACGGTATCATACATGAGGAGATCCATGGCCGGCAGGTCCCGGGTGGACTTGAGGCCGAAATCCAAAAGAAACTGGTCGGTGACATCCAGGAGGACCGGCCGGCCGGGCACTTCCAGGGCACCCGCCTCACGGACCAGGCCCCGTTCGATCAGGCGGGCCACGACGGAGTCGCTGTTGACTCCACGGACCGTTTCGATCTCCGCCCGGGTCACCGGTGCATTGTAGGCGATAACCGCCAGGGTTTCATAAGCGGCGTCGGTCAGTTTCTGACCCCGGATCTTGCCGAAAAAGTTCTCAAGAACCTCTGAAGCGGAGCTCTTGGTCGCCAGGCACACGGCCCCCTCGATCTCCCGGACGGTCAGGCCGGAGAGGGGATCCCTCTGGTAACGGCGCATCAGCTGCTCAGCCAAGGCGATGGCCTCGTCTTTGCCGACGTCCAAAAGCAGGGCCAGGTCCTCGAAGGGAAGCGGGTCACCAGCTGCAAAAAGCAGGGCTTCCAGGGCTCTCATCTGTTCTTGGTAAGCCACGGTCGGTCACCTTCCTTTACGTTCAATCATGATGGGTGAGAATAATTTTTTCTGGGTTACCCTGGCCTTGTTTTGAAAGACCAGTTCCAGGACGGCCAAAAAGCCAGTAATCCGTTCAATGGGCGGGAGTTCAGGCGGGAAAAGCTCATAGAAGAAAATCCGGGACCGGCCTGCAATATGCTTGACAATATAGAGCATGCGCTCGGCCAGGGATATCCGTTCCCGCTCCAGAATCTGCTCCACCTTTTTGCTGCTGTCATCAAAGCGGTTCTCGTTGCGAAGGGCCAGATTCCGGCCGGCCTCTTCAAAGCGGTCCCGCTCCAGGCGGGTCGCCGTCCGTTCACGCAGGACACCCAGACGTTCCGGCGGGGTGGGCGCCTTTCGGAAGCAATCCCGGTACTGGGCATGCCGGGCACCCAGCTGGGAGGCCAGCAGGCGGCAGCGCCGGTACTGCAGGAGGCGCATGACCAAAAGATCCCCGGGATCCGTCACATCCTCGCCCTCCTCCCCCGGCCGGTCCGGCAGGAGCATGGCGGACTTTAGATGGATCAAGGTGGCCGCCATCAGGAGAAAAGACGAGGCCAGCTCCATGTCAAAGACCGGTTTGTCCCGGATGATCTCCAGATACTGGTCGGCAATGGAAACGATGGAAACCCGACTGACCGGAATGCGGTTGCGCTCGATCAGCTGGTTGAGCAGGTCAAGCGGCCCCTCATACTCCAGAATATCGACCGCAAGCGTGCCTTCCCGTTCATTCATGAGCAGTGAATCCGATCTGAATGGCTTCCCGGGCCTGGGCAAGTGTCTGCCGGGCCAGGGCCCGGGCAGTCTTCGAGCCCTGTTCCAGAATATCCGAAAGATCCCCGGGCCTGGAAAGAAGATCCATCCTCTTTTCATGGACCGGTGCGTGAAATTCCAGAAGTTTTGCGGCGCAGTCCCGCTTGCAGTCCACACAGCCGATCTCCCCCGCCCGGCAGAGGCGCTCGATCCCGGGGCATCCGCTTGTATTGAACTCCTTGTGCATGGCAAAAACTGAGCAGATCTCCGGGTGGCCGGGGTCGGTCTTCCGGATCCTGGAAGGATCGGTGATCATGTTCATGACCTTCTTCTTGACGCTTTCAGGCGGGTCGGAGAAGGCGATGATGTTGTCATAGCTCTTGGACATCTTCCGGCCATCGGTCCCCGGCAGGACCCGGCCCCGGGTCAGCAAGGCCTGGGGTTCCGGGAAGGTCTCCCCGTAATAGTAGTTGAAGCGGCGGGCAATCTCCCTGGCCAGCTCCAGGTGGGGCAGCTGGTCCTCCCCGACCGGTACCAGGTCGGCATGGTAAATCAGGACATCGGCCGCCATCAGGCAGGGGTAGCCCAAAAAACCAAGCGTCCGGATCTCCAGATTGGACAGCTGGCTTATAAGATCCTTATAGGAGGGGTTGCGCTCCAGCCAGGAAACCGGGGTCAGCATAGAGAGAAGAAGGGATAATTCCGCCGTTTCAGGGACGGAAGACTGCAGGAAAAGAGTGGTTCTTTCGGGGTCGATGCCCAGGGCCAGATAGTCTGCCGTGACGGCCAGGGTCTTTTGCCGAAGGCCGCCCGTATCCTGATAGCTGGTGGTCAGGGCATGGTAGTCGGCGATGAAATAGAAGCAGGTGTACTCCTCTTGCAGGCTGATCCAGTTGGAAACCGCCCCTGCGTAATTGCCCAGATGGATATCCCCCGTGGGCCGGGCTCCGGATACAACAACCGCATCCTTGCCTTTTTTCATTTCTTGTTTTGTTACATCCAAAGTGCTGTCTCCTAACCGATGAACATGGGCATGGGCGGCAGGCCGGCCGCCACCTGAATCTGCTGGAAGATCCAGGTGATGGGGTACTGGATCATGTAGTTGAAGGGGGTGAGGACAAAGCCCAGGATCCGGGACAGAAGTCCTCCGAAGAAGATGACCATGATCAAAAAGACCATCCCCATGTAGCGCTCATACTGCATGATGGTGTAGTACCAGCGGTCGGGCAGGGCCACGCCGAAGACCTTGTAGCCGTCAAGGGGGGGGACCGGCAGGAGATTGAAGACTGCCAGGAGCATATTCAAGGAATAAAGAGTGGTGAACAAGGTGATCAGCGTCACCGTCATCTGTCCGCCTCCCCCGCTTGCCAGGAGGACCGTATAGACCGTGCAGAAGAGGATCCAGGCGACCGTCCCCAAAAGGATATTGGAGAGGGGGCCGGCGATGCTGGTCAGAAATATTCCCCGCTTGATGCTTTTGGCTTTGGTAAATCTTGCCGGGTTGATGGGAACCGGTCTGGCCCAGCCGATCCCCACAAAAAGGAAGGTCAAAGAGCCGATGGGGTCCAGGTGCCGCAGGGGATTCAGAGTCAGCCGGCCGGCCAGAGCCGCCGTATCGTCCCCCATTCTGTAAGCCGTCCAGGCATGGGCGAACTCGTGCAGGGACAAGGATAGAGTCATGACAAAGAGCATGATCAGGAGATCCACAATATCCAGGCGGGCAAAACTCAGGATGGGCATGGCCATGACGGCCTTTACAGGCACCAGGATGGATCTATTCAAAAACAGAGCGGGCATAATAATATCTCCTGTCGACCCCTTCACAATCGAAAGGATTATAGCACAGAGCAAATTGCAAACAGACGGGCTGGGAGGCCGGTTTAATCGTCCGGATCCGTCGGTTCAGAGGACGTGGGCAGAGTCGTTTCCACGGGTTCCGTGACCGTGGTGACAGGCTCGGTCGTGACCGGCGGGCTGC
>DUUZ01000170.1 GCA_012841255.1 Clostridiaceae bacterium | reverse complement strand
TCCGGGAGCCGCATGGAAGAAGCGGTACCAGGCCCCGTAGGCGTCCCCCAATCCGAAGATGTGGCCGGCCTCGTGGGCCGCCACCCCCTGGAAGCGGTAGGCCGGGGTATTGACGGGGATGGTGATATAACCCGGGAAACGGGGGCTCCAGTTCATGCCGATGCTCTCGATCTGGCCGTTTTTGAATATTCCCCATAAACGGCGAAAGAGCGGGCTTGCAGCATGGGCAGGCAGGAGGAGACTGGGCCGGATATAAACCCGCACCGGCCTTCGTTCGCCTTTCAGTCCCCTGAAAAAGGAGGTCAGGGCCGGCGAACCCCGCCAGGCGGGCAGGCGGCGGATTTGAACCTGGACGTCCAGATGATCCCCGAAAGACACAACTGGCATCTTTCTTTTTTCAAGGAAAAAATGAAGGGCCCGCGAAAGCTCATCTGTCATGGGGTAGCGGCCGGACCAGCCCTGGATGACACCCGCCTCAAAAAGATCGGCGGCCGGAATCCCGTCCCTTTTACCCTGATCAAGGGGTTTCAAGGCCCTTTTGTTGAAGACTGTCAGGCAGTCAATCCGCAGCCTTGACCCGTCAAAGGAAAGCGTGACCGGCAGGGCCTTCATAGGCGGTGTTCTGGGTACCAGCTGTCAAAACGGTCGATCTCCTCTGCCTCGGGTAGGGAGGGCTGGGCGCCTTGGCGGGTGACCGAAATGGCCGCGGCCTTCATGGCCCGGTCGATGACCGGCACCAGATCAATAAGGGAGGGGACAAAAGTCTTGTCCGCTGTCCGGCCCTCAAGCAGACGGTCCATGCCCGCCGCCAGGTTGCCGTTGAAGCAATCACCGGCCGCAGTCGAATCGGTCATAGCCACCCGGTAGGCCGGAAAATGCCTTTCGCCTTCGGGGGTAAGAAGGAGGGCGCCGTCTTCTCCCAGGGTGACCAGAAGAGTTGCCAGCCCCCGTTCAAGAAGGACCCGGGCCCCTTCGCGGATGTCCGTCCTGCCGGACAGGAGGGCCAGTTCCGTCTCATTGGGGGTCAGCATATCCACATGGGTATAGAAGAAGTCAGGCAAAGAAAGGGCGGGAGCCGGATTCAGGATGCAGCAGACGCCCTCTTCCCGGGCGATTTCAATGGCCCGGCCGACGGCGTCCAGGGGGATCTCAAGCTGAAGGAGAAGAACCCGGGAACGGGCGATTAGTCCCCGCAGGTCTTCTGCTGTTTTGGGGGTCAGCCGGCCGTTGGCGCCGGGGACCACCACGATCCGATTATGGCCCTTTTGGTCCACGGTGATGGCGGCAATGCCGGTGGGGATGCCGGGGATCTTTTCAATGGCGGACGTGTCGACAGGGTCTTTTTCCAGGGCCTCGACCAGGGCCCGGCCGTAAGCATCATCTCCCACCCGTCCGGCCATGGCCACCCGGGCACCCCCGCGGGCCGCCGCCACAGCCTGGTTGGCCCCCTTGCCGCCCGGGATCTGGGCGAAGCCTGTTCCGGTCACCGTCTCCCCCTGTTCGGGGGCCCTTTCGGCGGTGACGACAAGGTCCATATTCAAGCTGCCGATGACTGTAATCATGGGGCCAACCATCCTTCTCAATTTTGGTTCAGTATAGCATCGGACAGGGGAGGGGAAGGAGCATTCGCCCTTCTTTGGCTTTTCAGTATAATGATTGTAATTGCCTGTTTACGGAGACTTTACGAAGAGATATGGATATTTTTTTTGTTGTTGTGGCCCTCCTGGGCGGACTTGCATTGTTTTTATACGGGATGAAGGAAATGAGCGACAGCCTCATGCTGGTCTCCGGTCCGCGTCTCAAGACCATGCTGTAACGCATGACCTCAAATCCGGTCAAGGCCGTGCTTCTGGGGACGGGGATCACCGCTGTCATTCAATCCTCGGCCGCCACTACCGTCATGGTGGTGGGCCTGGTCAATGCAGGACTGCTGCCCCTTTCCCAGACCGTGGGCCTGATCATGGGCGCCAATATCGGGACCACAGCGACGGCCTGGATCCTGAGCCTGGGAACCATCGGGAGCGGGAGTTCCTTCCTGCAGATCTTCCACCCCTCTTTTTTCATCCCCATCATCGCCATCCTGGCAGTGGCCTCCATGATGTTCGCCAAGGACGACCGCAAGCTGAATGTCAGCCGGATCGCCGTCGGTTTTGCCATCCTCATGTTTGGCATGCAGATGATGAGCGATGCCCTCCAGCCCCTGTCAGAACTTGCCGGCTTCCGCCAGATGTTCATCACCTTTTCCAACCCCCTGATCGGCATGACGGTCGGGGCGGTCCTGACCGCCCTCCTGCAGAGCTCCTCGGCCTCCATAGGCATTCTCCAGGCCTTCACACTGACCGGGGCCGTGACCTACGGTGCGGCCCTTCCCATCATCATGGGCCAGAACATCGGAACCTGCGTCACTGCCCTGATCAGCAGCATCAACACCTCCAAGAACGCCAAAAGAGCCGCCCTGATCCATCTTTTCTTCAATGTCCTGGGGACGGCCGTCTTCATGTCGGGTTTTTACCTCATCCACTTCCTGAGGCCCTTCGGATTCCTGGGTCTGACCCCCAACCCCGTGGACATCGCCATCATCAACACGGCTTACAAGATCAGTGCCACGGCCCTCTTCCTGCCCTTCCGGAACCAGCTGGTCCGCTTTGTCACCTGGATCACCCCGGTGCGGGAAGGGGAGCCCTTCGATCTCTTCGAGGAAAGCGGGGTCTTTGCAGCCCTGGACCGGAGGTTTCTGGAAACCCCCGGCTTTGCTGTCAGCCAGAGCCGGGATCTGACCGGCCAGATGGCCGACCTGGTCCGCCGCCACTATGAAGCGGCTCTGGGCCTCCTGGAGGAGTTCGACCTGCAGAAATTCAGGGACAACAAGAAGATGGAGGACCTGGTCGACCAGTACGAGGACCATCTGGGAACCTATATGATCCAGATCAGCGCCCGGCAGCTGACCGACCGGGAAAAACGGACACTGACCCGGCTCATGCAGTGCATCGGGGATTTTGAACGGATTTCCGACCATGCCTACAGCCTCTCCCTGTCGGCCAAGGAGATGCACGACAAGCAGCTTTGCTTTTCGGATGCGGCTCTTGTGGAGCTGGGGATCTACAAGGAGGCGGTCACCAAGCTTTTGGATACCATGATCCGGGCCTTTGTGGCCGATGACCTGGAACTGGCCATGCATGTGGAACCCCTTGAGGAAGTCATCGATCTTCTGACGGATGAGCTCCAGGCCCGCCATATCCTCCGCCAGCAGGATGGCCGCTGTACTTTGGAACTGGGTTTTGTCTTCATGGATATTCTGACCAACATGGAGCGGATTGCCGATCACTGCTCCAATGTAGCGGTCAGCATGGTGGAACTGTCACGCGACAGCCTGGACCATCACGCCTTCCTCAACAGCTTCCGCAAGGAGCAGATGTTTTCGGTTATGTTTGAGGAGTACAGGTCCGATTACCTTCTTCAGGACCTGCCCCTTTCGGATTATGCTCAGCAGATGACCTGGGAGGAAACAGCGGTCAGGGGAGGGGAGACGGTCTGACCGACCGCCCCCCCCCTTGCTTTTTAATCTTCGATTTTCTCGCCTTTGAAGCTGCCTGTTTTGGACATGGCGGTCATGGTGCCGCTCATATGCCTGCCGTCTTCGGACAGGCTGCCTTCCAGGCTGACCTTGACATTGAAAACGACAAAGCTCATGGATGTTTCCAAAGTGAAGCGGTTGCCGTCGATCTTGCCGTTGACAATATCGTAATCCTTGCCGGATTTTTCATCATGCATGACACCCCGGAAGGTGTCGCCGTCGACCTGGATCTCATTGACGCTGGGCAGTTCGCCGAAGGACGTCTGGGCCAGGATTTTCCATTTGCCGTGTAAGGGATGCATGGCCGTCTCCTTTCTTTCGGAATTTTCCGCCGCCTACCCGAAGAGGGAGAAGGCTGCAAAAAGGCCGGCCGCCAGTGAGGACACCAGGGACACGACCGTGATCTGTGTATTGATGGAAGGGCCGGCGGTATCCTTGAAAGGATCCCCTACCGTGTCCCCGATGATGGTGGCCTTGTGGGCCTCGGAACCGATCCCGCCGAAGTGGCCGGCTTCAACATATTTCTTGGCATTGTCCCACATGCCGCCTGCATTGCTCATGAGGAGGGCCAGGAGGACCCCGCTCATGATGTTGCCGGCCAGATAACCCGCGATGGCGTAGACGCCCCCGATGAAGCCGACCAGGAGGGTGACCCCGATGGCCATGATGCCGGCGGGGAGAAGCTCCTTCAAGGCTCCCACGGTGGCGATGTCAATGCAGCGGTTGTAGTCGGGTTCCACCCCGGGTTTTCCTTCCTTCAGGCCGGGGATCTCATCGAACTGGCGGTGAATCTCATTGACCATCCGGTCGGCATTGCGGTTGACCCCCATCATGAGCATGGCGGAGAAGACGGCAGGGACTCCGACACCGACCAGCATGCCGAAGAAGACCAGGGGATCCAGGATGTCAAAGCCTTTGAGAATATCCTGGCCCAGGATGTTGGTCAGGGTTTCATGGTAGGCGGCCAGGAGGGCGATGACCGTAAGCCCTGCGGCTCCGATGGAAAAGCCCTTGGTGATGGCCTTGGCCGTATTCCCGGCAGCGTCCAGCTCGTCCGTCACCCGCAGGACCTCCTCGCCCAGGCCGCTCATCTCGCTCAGGCCCCGGACATTGTCCACGATGGGGCCGTAGGCGTCGTTGGCCGTTACCATCCCGATGATGGAGAGCATGCCGACGGCGGCCAGGGAGATGCCGTAGAGGGCGTAATCGCCGCCCAGGGGCTGGCAGAGCTTGTAGGCACCCAAGGCGGCACCGGCAATCCCGATCAGGGAGGGGAAACTGGACAGAAGGCCGTTGCTGAAACCGGCCAGGATGGTGAAGGCCGGCCCCTGCTGGGAGATGCGGGCCACGGCCTTGACTCTCTTGCCCTCATCCGAAGTGAAGAGTTCGGATGAAAAACCGATTACCGTGCCGGCCAGCAGGCCGATCATGGCCGCTCCCCAAAGACGGAGTTCGAACTTGAAGACGAGGCTGGCCGCCAGGGTCAGGATGAAGAATAGCCCTGTTGTGATGTAGGTGCCCCGGTTCAGGGCCCTGCCGGGGCTCTTTCCTTCTTTGACGTTGGAGACAAAGACCCCGATCATGGAGGCCAGAAGTCCCATGGCCGATGCCATGAAGATGAAAGGAGCCTGCTTGAGATCCAGGGCCAGGACCAGGGCGGCAGCGATGGCTGCGACGTTGGAGTCGAAGAGATCGGCGCCCATGCCGGCCACGTCGCCGACATTGTCGCCGACATTGTCGGCAATGACGGCCGGGTTTCTCGGGTCATCCTCGGGGATGCCCAGTTCCACCTTGCCGGTCAGGTCGGCTGCGATATCTGCTGTCTTGGTGAAGATGCCGCCGCCTGCCTTGGCAAAAAGGGCCAGGGAGCTGGCACCGAAGCTGAAAGACAGAAGATAGTTGGGGTCGTTGGGGAAGATCAGGTAGATGACCGAGGAACCCAGGAGGCAGGAACCGACAATGGCCAGGCCCATGACCGCCCCTCCGCGAAAGCCTGCCCGGTAGGCGTGGGTCAGGCCCTTTTGCGCCGCAGAAGCTGTCTTGACATTGGCCACCGTGGCTACCCGCATGCCCACATAACCGGCCGTCCCCGAGAAGACGGCCCCGAAGATGTAGGTGATGCCCATGGCCACATTGCCCAGGATAGATTCCGTCTTCCAGATGGGCGGAACGAAGAGGACAATAATGGCGGCCGCACCCACTACGAAGCGGGCCAGCACCTTGTTCTCGGTCCGCAGGAAGGCCATGGCCCCCTCCCGGATCAGGCGGCCGAAGCGGTCAATCTCTTCATTGGCGCTTGGCAGCCCTACAAGATACCTGTAAAAATAATAGCCGATGGCAAAAGCGCCAAAGGACAGAACAATCGAAACAATCGGCCAAAAAGCCCAGCTCATACGCTACCTCCGCAGGAGAATACTTAAAGAAATTTTATCATATATCCGGTAAAGAGAAATCCTCAGTCAAAAATACGGATATGGTCGGGGTTGCCCACATGGGGAGTCTTTTCTGCCGCTGCCCGCCCGATGGCAATGGCAACGCAGAAGCGTTCATCTTCCTCCAGGGAGAGAAGATCCCTGCAATTGTCGGGGTCGTCTTTTTGGAAAGCCAGGCGGGGCATGCCTAAAATAACGCTGGACAGGCCCATGGACTGCGCCGCGAGGGCCAGGGTCTGGACGGCAATACCGGCATCCAGATCGGCCCATTTTGTATCCTTCCCGCTGATAATAACGGCCAGGGGAGCCCCGTAAAAGAAACTGGTGGATTTCCGTTCATCCATGTTCTTCTGCATGTCCGGATCGCAGAAGGCGAAGATCCGTTCATCTATTTTTTCGAGCAGGCCGGGATCCGTCACAAAGGCATAACGAAGATCCTGGCGGTTGCGGGCAGTGGGGGCGGCAAGGACTGCTTCTTTCAGAAGATCGGTTTCCTCAGGGGACAAAGCTTCCGGCTGATAGGCCCGGATGCTGCTTCTCTCATGGATGTGTTTCAGAGTGGTGTTCATAAGGTGTAGGTCGTATCCTTTCTGTTTTTACTTTCACTATCATACACGCAAAGGGGCAGGTTCCTCCAATTTCTCATGGATTTTAAGGCCGCGATCCTGGACGTTTTTCGGAGACGGCAAAAGGCGGGCACCGGCCCGCCTTTTAATCCTTTGGGATAGAAAACAGGGGACTTTAGTCCGCCTTGCTCTCCTCCAGCCTCTTGTCCATGGTCTTCTCCACGGCATTGATGATGTTGTGGTAGCCGGTGCAGCGGCACATATTGCCGGACAGTTCGCGGCGGATTTCATCGCGGCTGTACTTCTTGCCTTCGCGGAGCAGATGCTCGGCCGACATGATGAAACCGGGGGTGCAAAAACCGCACTGGATGGCTGCTTCGTCGATGAAAGCCTGCTGGATGTCTGCGATGTTGCCGTCAAGGTCCACCAGGCCTTCGACCGTCAGCACCTCCTTGCCGTCAATCCAGACCGCAAGGAAGATACAGGAGTCAAAGGGCTTGCCGTCGATCAGGACCGTAC
>DUUZ01000169.1 GCA_012841255.1 Clostridiaceae bacterium | reverse complement strand
GAAAAGGCATCAAAAAGCCGGGCAAGCGCCCCCTCCTGGTCATTGTCATAGAGGATTTCAAGGACCGTATCCTCCAGGGCTGTAAGATCGGTGATCAGTTCACGGAAGACAAGGCCCGCCGCCGTTCCGAATTGCCGGTGGGCTTCAATTGAAAAGAGAAGATCCCGGCTAGTGACCGGATATCCGTCATGCCAGGCCCGGCCGCCGTCCAGCTTCAGGGTCAGGCCGCCCTCTTCAAAAATAACGGAGTCTGCAAGGAGCGGCTTATACGCCAGGGCAGACGGATCATAAAAAAAGAGCGTTTCATAAACCGGGGTGAAAAGACCCGAGGGGTCAACGGGGAAAAGACCTTCCCCAAAAGGATTCTTGTTGAAAAGGGAAGCGTCCTCAAGGCCGACCGTCATCCGCTCCGTACGGGTCCCCGGAAGCCCTCTCGTCTTGCCGGCAGTCCCGCCATTGCCGGCGGGAGGTTCAGTTTCAAGGGGCGGCAGGGTGACAGCCGGATCGGTCGGCTGCGGACTGCCCCTGCTGCAGGAGGCGGCCGAGAGGAAAAGAAGGACCGCCAGCAAAAGGGTAAGAATACGTCCTTTTATCTTCTTCTCTCCGTGAATTCCCCTGAAACCGACTATTTGCAAGCCCTTGCCGCCTTTCTTCCTGCCTGTATCCCGCTGGACAAGGCACCTTTAATATTTTAACATGAAGCAATGACGGAAAACTCCCCCCAAAAACCGACCTCTCTGACCCTGATTGCCCGCTATCTGTCTGCCTTTGCCGCCTTCATCCTGGGGCTCATTCTGGCGGCGGCCGCCACCATCGGCTTCATCTATCTGGCTATTGCCCTCAAGGGCAATGCCCTGACACCGCCCCACGGCCAACTATCTTCGGGCTATGACTGCATCATCGTGCCCGGAGCCCAGATCTACGCCAATAAAAGGCCCTCGCCCATGCTCCAGGACCGTCTGGACGGTGCAGTCCAGCTTTACCGGGCGGGCGTCTCCGACCGGATCCTGGTCTCGGGCGACCACCGGGAAGACAACTATAACGAACCCCTGGTCATGTTCAACTACCTGCTGGAACAGGGCATCCCCGAGGAACATATCTTCATGGATCATTACGGCCTGGACACCTATGACACCATCTACCGGGCCAGGGATGTATTCCAGGTCAGGACTGCCGTCATCGCAACCCAGCGCTTCCACCTGCAAAGAGCCCTCTATATAGCCGACAAACTGGGCCTCGATGTCCGGGGTTATGCCACCGATCCGCGCCCCTACGCCTCCGTCGCCTACATGTATGTGCGGGAGACCGGAGCCCGGCTGAAAGCTGTCTATGAGGTCCGGACAGGGGCCTTGCCGGCCAGTTTCAGCGACCCCCGTCCCATCAGCGGAGACGGGCGGACGACCCAGGATCCTTTTTAAAAGAGAGAGAACGAAATAATCAGGAATTGCGGCCCTTGGAGACACGGACTGCCCGGACATTGGCGGCCAGAACATTGACAGCCGTGTAATGTTCGACCCCCTCACTGACGGCCGCCTGGACCTCTGCCAGGACCGACTGGGCACTGGACCCGTAGTAAACGGAAAGGTCCATATCCAGGATGATGCCGTAGGGTTCCTTGTGGACTTTCTGACTGACCACACCTTCAACCCCGTCGACCTGAACGGCCAAAAGGGCCACCAGATCCTTCATGGCCTGGTCCGTCATGGCGTAGCTGCCCAGAGTTGAGAAGGTCGGGCGCACCACGGTCCGGTCATGGTCGGCGGCAGTCTGACCGCCCTGGGAACCGAAACCCGTAAAGTCGAAACGCTGCCAGAACTTGGCGATCGGTTCCGCCAGATAGCCGGAAAACTCGTGCTTGATCTCCATGCTGGGAACCGGGATGGTATGCTTGCCCTGGCTCATGCGGGTCTGCTTGGCCTGGTTGCGCTCCTCCTCCGTCGTCACATCCTCAATACGGATTCTTATGGAAGGGGGGTTCAGCCAGAGATTCTCACAGATCCGGTTCAGCATGGCTTCTGAAGTTCCCAGGATCATGAGGGCACTGGGCAGATGCTCGACCAGGGCCCGCCGCATATTTTCCGCCCGGGCAGGATCCAGGAAGAGGGCCTGGCGGACCGATTCCATCTTGGTCTCCGCCCGCTTGGCTGAGGAACCGGTAATGATGGCACTTCCATGGATCAGAAGGCCGTCATCGATGATGTAGTCGATCTTATATTCACGGGCCACCCGTATGGCCCGCGTCGATTTGCCGCTGCCGCTGGACCCGATAAAGGAAACCACCGCGATCTGCGACAGAAGGCCTCGGATCTCCATCTGGGTCTGCTCTTCATAGCTTTCGACCCGCTCATTCATCTGGGAGATGACGGCATCGGCCAGGCGGCCGAAGGGATTAAAGAGAGATTCGGGGGGG
>DUUZ01000168.1 GCA_012841255.1 Clostridiaceae bacterium | reverse complement strand
TGAGCAGGGCTCCTGCCAGCCTTCTGGCAAAAGCGGGTCTATAGAGACAAGCCGGGCTATTTTTGTTATTCTGATATGAGTATACGGACAGGTATGGAAGGGGTTGGTAACGCATATGAAAAAAACTTGTGAAGTCATGGCCTCAACGCCGTTATTCGCGGGACTGGACCATGATCTTTATGTGGACTATTGCCGGGACACGCATACGCATCTCCACGGCAAGGGCCAGCTCATTGTCATGGAGGGGGCGGTATGCCAGGGAATCGGTGTGATTGTCGAGGGCCAGGCGGCCCGCCAGAAATATACACCGACCGGGGAATACACCACCTTGAATCTGTTGGGGCCGGGGACCGTTTACGGGGCCGATCTCATTTTCTCTTCGAATAAGCATTTCCCCTATTCACTGGAAGCCCTGACCCTGGTCAAGACCATCTTTATTTCCAGGGAGGATCTTTTGGCGCTGATCGCCAGGAGTTCCCAGCTTCTTCTGAATTACATGGCTTTTCTGTCGGACCGGGGCCGGGATCAGGATCAAAGGATCCACCTCCTGTCCCAAAAGACGCTCCGGCTTAAGATCTCGGGCTATCTGCTCTCCCTTTTGGAGGAACAGCTGGAATTCGAGGGCAAGACCCTGCGCGAGGCGCTGGAGGTCCCCACCACCTCATCCGTGGTGCTCCCTGTTTCAAAGGAAGTTGTTGCGAGGCTCCTGGCCATGCCGCGGCCTTCTTTTTCCAGGGAACTGATCAGTATGGAAAAGGATGGCCTGATCCGGGTCAGCGGCCGCAATATCTGGCTGATGGATCTTCACGGACTGGCCTGCGGCCTTTACGAAGACTGCGAAGTGGACTGATGGAATTAACCGGGCATACCCGGCATAATATTTTGATTTGGGCGGGCCCGCCCGGAAGGTGAACACAGGAGGTTTTTATGGGTTACAAGTCAGATATCGAAATCGCACAGGAAGCCACGCTTCGTCCCATTGACGAGATTGCGGAAAAAGCCGGCATTCCTCAAAAGTACCTGGAACATTACGGAAGATATAAAGCCAAGGTGTCGCTTGAGGCACTTACGGATAATGCAGATAAAAGAGGCAAGCTGATCCTGGTGACCGCCATTACCCCGACCCCGGCAGGGGAGGGGAAGACGACCACCACTATAGGTCTGGCGGACGGGATGACGCGGCTGGGCATCAACTGTGCTGTCGCGCTCCGCGAACCCTCCATGGGCCCTGTTTTCGGGGTCAAGGGCGGGGCGGCCGGCGGCGGCTACGCCCAGGTCATCCCCATGGAAGACCTGAACCTCCATTTCACAGGTGACATGCACGCCATCGGAGCGGCAAACAATCTTTTGGCGGCCATGCTTGACAACCATATCCAGCAGGGCAATGCCCTGGGGATTGATCCCCGGCAGGTGACCTGGAAGCGGGCCGTCGACATGAACGACCGCCAGCTCCGTTTTGTCATCGACGGTCTGGGCGGCAAGGCCAACGGAACCCCCCGGGAAGACGGTTTTGAAATTACCGTGGCCTCGGAAGTCATGGCGGTCTTCTGCCTGGCCACCTCGCTCACAGACCTGAAGGAACGCCTGGGCAATATCGTGGTCGGCTATACCTATGCCGGGAAGCCGGTTACCGCCAGCGATCTCAAGGCCCACGGTGCCATGACCGTCCTTTTGAAGGACGCTCTCCAGCCCAACCTGGTCCAGACCATTGAGGGAACGCCGGCCTATGTGCACGGCGGCCCCTTCGCCAATATCGCCCACGGCTGCAACAGCGTGCTGGCGACCACCATGGGACTCTCCCACGCCGACTACCTGATCACCGAGGCAGGTTTCGGAGCCGACCTGGGTGCCGAGAAGTTCATCGACATCAAGTGCCGGACCGCCGGCCTGGCTCCGGAGGCCATCGTCCTGGTGGCGACCATCCGGGCCCTGAAGATGCACGGCGGCGTTGCCAAGACCGACCTCAAGGGGGAGAACCTCGAAGCCCTGAAGGCGGGTATGCCCAACCTGATCCAGCACGTTAAAAATGTTATGGAAGTTTTCCAGCGGCCGGTCGTGGTCGCCATCAACCGCTTCCCCGATGACTCGGAGGCTGAGCTGGCCCTGGTCCGGGAGGAATGCGAGAAGGAAGGCGTCAATGTAGCCTTGTCCGAAGTCTGGGGCAAGGGCGGTGAAGGCGGCGAAGAGCTGGCCCGGGAAGTGGTCCGTCTTTGCGAACTGCCGGACAAGGGCCCGCTGGGCTTCACCTATGGTGATGACACCACCATCAAGGAGAAAATTGAAGCCATTGCCCGCCGCATCTACCATGCGGATGGAGTGGACTTTGTGGGGCCTGCCGTCAAGCAGCTGAAACAGCTGGATGAAAACGGCTTCGGCCATCTGCCCATCTGTGTCGCCAAGACCCAGTACTCCTTCTCTGACAACCCTGCCCTGCTCGGTGCCCCCAGGGGTTTCCGGGTCACGGTCCGCAACCTCAAGGTGTCTGCAGGAGCCGGCTTTATCGTGGCCCTGACAGGCGAGGTCATGACCATGCCCGGTCTGCCCAAGGTTCCGTCGGCAGAACGGATCGATGTGGATGAACACGGCCGTATTTCCGGCTTGTTCTAAAATGCAGGGGGCGGCCAAGCCCTTGTGAAGTGTGAATGGAAGGACGGCCGGAATCAGCGCTTCAGAGTGCTGGTTCCGGCGGTTTATTCGACAGCACTTCATCGAAATGAAATTAATGTGAGGATAATATTATGATGGACATCCAAAAATCCCTGAATGAGATCGCGCCCCACCTGGGCCGTACCGTCGGTTTGGCGGACGGACAGGGCGTCGTATTTGCTGCCTCTGATGAACGCTTGATCGGCAGCCAGGATGCGGCTGTCCGGGCCCTCCTGGCCTCGGGGGACGACTTGGCAACAGCCGGCGATAAGACCTACCGGATTGCCAGACGCCCCGACGAAAGCTACGTGATCAGCTTTTCGGAAGGAACCGATGAAGCGGCCAGGGGCTATGTTGAGCTTTTGTCCCGCTGGATCGGCGCCGAACAGGGCAAACGCGACGACAGCGAGTCGCGTGAGTCCGAGCATAAGCACCTTTTCCTGAGGAATGTACTCCTGGAAAATGAGCTGCCCGGGGATATCCCGCTGAAGTCACGGGAATACCGGATCCGCTATTCCGACCGGAGGATCATCCTTCTGGTCCGCTGCAAGCCCGAGGAGCACCGGGCGGTCCTGGAGACTATCCAGGGGCAGTTTGAAGCCCGGCCCGACGACTTCGTCCTGCCCGTGGATGAAACCGATATCGTTTTGATGGTGGAAGCCACGGATGAGAATATGGACAGCCTCAAGACCTTCCTGGATAAGCTGATCGTGACCCTGAAGGAAGAAGCCATGGCCGATGTCAAGATCGGGGTCAGCATGACTGCGCTGACCTTGACTGAAACCGCCAAGGCTTACCAGCAGGCTTCAATTGCACTGATTGTCGGCGAGATCTTCGAGAACTCCGGCTCTTCCGTCATGCGTTATGAGAAACTGGGCCTGGGCCGCCTGATCTACCAGCTGCCCATCACCCTTTGCGAACTCTTCTTGCGGGAGGTCTTCAAGCCCGGGACCTACGAATCTCTGGATCCCGTGACCATGACAACCATCAATAAGTTCTTTGAAAACAACCTGAACGGAAGCGAGACGTCAAGGCAGCTCTTCGTCCACCGCAATACCCTGGTCTACAGGCTGGACAAGGTGGAGAAGATCACCGGCCTTGATCTTCGCAACTTTGAGGATGCCGTTTTGTTCAAACTGGCCGACATGGTCCGCGACTATCTGGCCTACGTGGAAGAACAAAAGGCAGGGCGGTAAAGCGTCCGGGCCGGCCTTGCGGGGCCGGCGGAGAGCCTATGGCTTTTATCGAATTTGAACACGTCAGCAAAACCTATTCCAACGGAACCCTGGCGCTACATGACGTTTCCTTCACCATCCAAGAGGGGGAATTTCTCTTCCTGATCGGGGAGAGCGGAGCCGGCAAATCGACGGTCTTCAAACTCCTGACCCGGGAAGAGGATCCCACGGCAGGACGGATCCTCATGAAGGGTACGGACCTGGCCCGGGTCAGGCAGCGGGAAATCCCTTTCCTCCGCCGCAGAATCGGCATGATCTTCCAGGATTTCCGCCTGATCGACACTATGACGGTCGGCGAGAATGTGGCCCTTGCCATGGAGATCATCGGGGAAGCCCCGAAGAAGATCCGCCAGCGGGTTCCTCTGGTCCTGTCCGTTGTCGGCCTGCGTCACAAGATCAGCCACTATCCCACGGAGCTTTCAGGGGGCGAAAGGCAGCGGGTCTCCATTGCCCGGGCCCTGATCAACAAGCCCTCCCTGATCGTGGCCGATGAACCGACCGGGGACCTTGATCCTGTCAACGGCGAGGCCATCATGGCCCTCCTGGAACGGATCAACCGGGAGAACGGCACAACCGTCATCACCTGCACCCATGACCGCTCCATCGTGGACCGGATGAAAAAGCGGGTGATCGAGGTCTGCGACGGACTCCTGGTCCGCGATGATGCCGCCGGCCTCTATGTCCTGGAAAGCCAGCGTGACAGTCTTCCCTCTTATGCCGCCTGCGCCCGGAACTACGAAGAGCAGGCGGAAGAGCTCCGAAGGGAGATGGAGGGGGGCAGCGAAGCCCTGGAACTTCTTCGGCAGGAAGACCTGGGCAGTGCCCGGGCGGGCCGGATGCGGGAAGCAGTCCGGAACTCGGATTTCTATGAACGTCTGAATATGGCCGCCCAATCCCGCCGCAGCCGGACAGAGTCCGAAGATGACAGGCCCAGGATCCAGACCGGCCGGGTTCCCGTCATCCGTCCCCGCAAGGAGGACCGGCGGTGAAAAAGCACGAGTGGTTCTATTCTTTCAAGGCGGGTTTTCAGGGGCTGCGCCGGCACCCTCTCTTAACAGCGGCTGCAGTCACGACCCTGAGCCTCATGCTCTTTTTGCTGGGGGCTTTTACAGCCATTTCCATGAATGCTAACCACCTGTCGGCCATTGCCGCCCAGCAGCCTCCCATCGAGATCACCATGCTGGTCTCGGCCCAGTATGA
>DUUZ01000167.1 GCA_012841255.1 Clostridiaceae bacterium | reverse complement strand
TCAGCATCCGGACCCATTCATCTTCCCGCAGGTATTTCTCATTTTGGGGCCGGACCAGGACAGGGGAGAGGCCGGAAGGATCCGGAGGATCCGCGGCGGCGGGCAGGATGGCGCAGGCGGACAGGAGAAGAGAGGCAGAAAGGAAAAGGCAGACTGCGAAAGCACGCTTGAAACCCGGCTTTGATCTTTTGATCTTCTCTTTTTCCATGCTTACCCCCCTTTCATTTTGCCTGATTGAAAGGGGCTCTTCAAGCCCGTTTGCGGGCTGCGGCGAAGGTGATGATGCCGCAGGCGACCGCTGCATTCAGCGAGTTGATCCGGCCCTTTTGCGGGATTGAAACCAGAAAATCGCAGTGCTGCTCAATTTTCTGCGACAGGCCCCGGCCCTCACTCCCGATGATCAGGGCGGTCTTGCCGCTGTAGTCGGCTTCATCGTAGGGGACCTGGCCGTCAGCGGCGGTTCCGAAGATCCAGAAGCCTTGCTTTTTTAGCTGCGAAATAGTCTGGGACAGGTTGGTCACACGGCAAAGCGGCACATACTCCACCGCCCCGGCCGAGGCCTTGGCGACGGCGGCATTCAGCGGGACTGCCCGCCTTTGAGGGATGACCACGGCATGGACTCCGGCTCCGTCGGCGATCCGGAGGATGGAGCCCAGATTGTGGGCATCCTCAATGTGATCCAGAAGAAGCAAGAAGGGAGGCTCCCCCTTTTCCTCACAGGCTTGCAGGATCTGGTCCAGGTCGCTGTAATCGTAGGGGGCGACATCTGCGATGATGCCCTGATGGCCGTGGGATTCTGCCATGGCGTCCAGGGCCTGGCGGCCCACATAGTTGACGATGGCCCCCTGGGCCCGGCAATCTTCGGCCAGCTTGTACAGAAGATTGTCCTCCCGGCCCTTGCGGGCGCTGTCCAGGACAAAGATGCGGTTGATGGACCGGCCGGCGGCCAGGGCTTCAGCCACGGGATTCCGGCCTTCCAGCCGGGTCACTTCTTCTTGTTTCATATCGCTTATCCTATCTGGTCCAGGGCATGATCCATAAGCAGGGCGGCCCGCTCCTGTTTCCCGGCCAGCCAAAGCCAGCCGATCAAGGCCTCAAAGGCCGTGGCCATCCGGTAATCCGGAAGGTCCGCATTTTTGGCCGTGCTGTTACTGTGAAAATTCCGGGCCCGGCGAAGGAGGGTGCGCTCGTCCTCTTCCAGGGGGAAATCCCCGTCCTCTTCCTGGAGGAAGTGGGCACAGGCCGCCTGTCCCTTAGCGCAGACAAAGCGGGTGGCCTGCCTGTGAAGCGTGCCCGAGGGTGCTGTGCTGTCCCGGGCCAGCCGCTCGCGGACCCGGAGCTCGAAGACCGCATCGCCGATCCAGGCCAGGGTGGAGATGGAGTAATCCGAAAGGCCGTTCACTTCCGGTTTGGTGCCGGTTAAGACTCTTTCCCTATTCAAGTGGCAGAACCCGGACTCCCTGGGGGGTGTCTTCAATCTTGTAGCCCATGGCTTGGATCTGGTCGCGGAGGGCGTCTGCCCGGGCGTAGTCGCGGGCTTCCTTGGCCCGGGTCCGCTCATCGGCCAGCGCCATGATATCCGCAGGGATCTCCTCATCCTCTCCGGCTGCGGGATCAAGGCCCAGAACGCCGAAAAGTTCAATCAGGGTATCCCGGGCGTCCAGGAGGGTTATGGCCGATACCCGTCCGGAGGCCGAAGCCGTGTTGGCTGCCCGGACCAGATCGAAGAGGACGGCGATGGCATCAGCGGTATTCAGATCGTCATCCATGGCTTCTTTCCACTTGTAGCGGGCCGTTGTGACGGCGTTTCTCAGGTCTTCCTCCTCGGTGCTGCCAGCCGGCAGGTCTTTTGAGGCTTCGGCTACAAAAGCCAGGTGAGCGACACTTGAAGTAATCCGCTGCCAGCCCGTCATGGCCGCGTCCAGAAGGTCGTCGGAGAAGTTGATGGGCATACGGTAGTGGGCCTGCAGGATGAAAAAGCGGAGGATGTGGGAAGGGTAGCGCTCGGTCAGGTCCCGGACGGTGAAGAAGTTGCCGATGGACTTGGACATCTTCTCGTAGTTGACGTTGACAAAGCCGTTATGAACCCAGTAGCGGACAAAGGGCTTGCCGGTTGCCGCCTCGCTTTGGGCGATTTCATTTTCGTGGTGGGGGAAGGTCAGATCGACCCCGCCGGCGTGGATGTCCACGGTTTTCCCTAAGTTTTTCAAGCTCATGGCCGAGCACTCGATATGCCAGCCGGGGCGTCCGTCACCCCAGGGACTGGGCCAGAAGGGCTCGCCTTCTTTCTTGAATTTCCAGAGGACAAAGTCCAAGGGATTGCGTTTGCCTTCCGTCTCGCTGACCCGCTCGCTGGCTCCGGCGATCAGGTCGTCCAGATTATGGCCGGAGAGTTTCCCGTAGTCGGGGAAGGTGTCGATGGAGAAATAGACGCCGTCGGGAGCCACATAGGCATGGCCTTTGTCGACCAGGGTCTGGACCAGGCCGATGATGTCATCGATGGATTCGGTGGCCCGGGGATGGACCGAGGCCCGCATAATGTTCAAGGCATCGGCGTCGCGGAAGTACTCTTCGATCATCCGGTCGGCCAGCTCCCGGCTGGAGATGCCGTCTGCATGGGCGCGCAGGATGACCTTGTCGTCGATATCCGTGAAGTTCTGCACATAGGTGACCTTGTTGCCCAGCCAGAGCAGATAGCGGCGAAGGGTGTCGTAAACGACGAAGGGGCGGGCATTGCCCAGATGAAAGTAATCATAAACCGTCGGACCGCAGACATAAATTTTGAAATGGTCCTTCTCCAGAGGCGTCAGCGCTTCTTTTTGACGGGTCATTGAGTTGTATATTTGCACAGTCGATCTCCCAGTTATTGTCATTCTTAAGCGTGCAGTGATTTGCCGGCAAAAGGAAACCCGAAATGCCGCACTCTTTTTTTGATACCCAGCCTACAAGCCAGGTGGGTGCCCTGCGGTGGTCTTAGAATGTCCCCGAGAGGCATATTCATATTCCACTTCGACTCAGACTCCCCTTCAAAAAATGGTGGTCCAAAAACAAGAGTGCCGCGCATTCCAGGCACCTTTATGATAGCACGATTTGAAATGTCCTTCAAATTTCCGGGGCTTGTTCCCTGTGTCACACAGGGGCATACGGCCCTTCGCATGATATAGTATTATGGGGTTCGGAAAAGATCCGCCGCCTTTTTTGTTGCGCCATTTTTGGAGGCATCCGGCGGTTAATAAAAGAGGAAGTACCCAAGGAGGACGATATGCCGTCACAGAAAGTATCAGAAGAACAACGCACCGCCGTGATCGCTTTGGAAGTTACGCCGGAAGAATTCAAAAAAGCATTGCAGGCTGCCCACCGCAAGAATGCCAGGCATTTTCAGGTGCCCGGCTTCCGTAAAGGAAAGGCGCCTTTCCCCATTGTTGTCCGTCATTACGGCGAAAGCATTCTTTACGATGATGCCCTGGAAGTGGCTCTCCCCAAGGCTTATGAGGAAGCCATGGAAGAACACGGCATCGCCCCCTTTTCGGATCCCCGTTTCAATGTAAAGGAAATCGGGGGCGAGAGCGGCCTGAAAGTGGAAGTCTCGGTCGCCCTGAAGCCTGAAGTGGAACTGGGTGAATACGAAGGCGTCGGGGCCTACCGGCCCGAAACCGAAGTGGACGAGGCTGCCGTCGATGAGAAAATTCAGGCGGCCCGTGAGCGGGTCTCCCGCCTGGTCCCGGTGACAGACCGGGCCGTCGAAGACGGCGACCGGGTCACCATCGACTACGAGGGCTTCCTGGACGATGTCCCCTTTGAGGGCGGAGCGGCTGACGGCCACAAGCTGGAGATCGGTTCCGGCTCCTTTATTCCCGGTTTTGAGGAAGGCCTGATCGGCCATACCCCGGGCGAAAGCTTTGACCTGCCACTGACCTTCCCCGAGGAGTACCATGCAGAGGATCTGGCCGGCAAGGAAGTGGTCTTCAAGGTCACCCTCCACGATATCGTCGTGAAGGAACTGCCCGAGCTGGACGACGAGTTCGTCCGCGATGTCAGCGATTCTTCCGACACCGTGGAAGAATACAAGGAAGAGATCAGAAAAGAACTGCAGGCTGAAAAGGACAAGGAAGCCGACCATGTCTTTGAGCAGAACATCATCGACCGGATCGTTGAGAATTCCAAGATCGTCCTGTCTGACCTGATCGTCGAGGACGAGGTGGACCAGGCCATGGAACGCCAGCAGCAGCAGTTTTCCATGTACGGTCTGAACTTTGGGGATTTCCTGCAGTATTCAGGGAAATCCATTGCGGACTACCGGGCCGAACAGGCCGAGCGGGCCCGCAGGATCATTGAGAGTGCCTGGGTGATTGAGGCCATCCGGGCCAAGGAAGAAGAGCGTTTGGCTCTGACCGACGAGGAGCTTGAGGCGGCTGTTGAAGAGGCAGCGGAAAAAGAAGGCATGACGGCCGACGTTTTCCGCGAACAGTACCTGAAAACCGATCATGATCTGGAGCATTTCCGCCACGATCAGGAAAACTCCAAGCTTCTGGTCTGGCTGAAGGAAGTGAGCCGCATCACCGACGTGCCGCCCGAACCCCGCGAGGTTCATACGCACGTCCATGACCACGGCCACGACCACCATCACGACCACGACCACGATCACGATCATGACCACAGCCACGAACACGAAGCGGAGGAATAGTGAATGATCAATTGGAACAATAATGAACATTTCGACCCGGCAAAGATGAATCTGGTGCCCATGGTCGTCGAACAGACCACGCGCGGCGAGCGCTCCTACGATATCTTCTCCAGGCTCCTGAAAGAGCGGATCGTCATCCTGAGCGACAGCGTCAACCATGTGTCTGCCAGCCTGGTCATGGCTCAGCTTCTTTTCCTGGAAGCCGAGGACCCGGAAAAGGATATCCAGTTTTACATCAACAGTCCCGGAGGAGAGATCTCTTCCGGACTTCTGATCTATGACACCATGCAATACATCAAGCCGGACGTGCAGACCATCTGCATGGGGATGGCCGCCAGCATGGGGGCCTTCCTGGTCGCCGCCGGTGCACCGGGCAAGCGTTTCGCCCTTCCCAACGCCGACCTCATGATCCACCAGCCCAGCGGCGGTGCCCAGGGACAGGCGACGGACATTACCATTGCGGCCGAGTACATTGTCAGCCTTAAGAAGAGGCTGAACACCATCCTTTCCGAGAAGACAGGCCAGCCCTACGATGTGATCGAGCGCGACACGGACCGGGACCGCTGGATGACCGCCCAGGAAGCTTTGGACTACGGCCTGATCGACAAGATCATGGAAAAACGCGCTTAATCGCAGCCAGAATAAAGGAAGTCGCCATGTCTGACAAAAAAGACCAGGATCAATACACGCCGCTTCATTGCTCTTTTTGCGGGAAGACGGAAGATCAGGTGGAACGCCTGATCGCCGGTCCCGGAGTCTACATCTGCAATGAATGCGTCATGCTCTGTGATGAGATGCTGGCGGAGGAACCGGGCAGCAAGCGTGTCCGCGGGGGCCCGGATGTAGACGGGATGAACCTTCTCACCCCCCAGCAGATCAAGGAGAAGCTGGACGAATACGTGATCGGGCAGGAAGAGGCCAAGAAGACCCTGGCTGTCTCCGTTTACAACCACTACAAACGGGTCTTCTCGGACCTGGTGGAAGAGGAGGACGACGGGGTTGAACTGCAAAAGAGCAACATCATGCTTCTGGGGCCCTCGGGTTCCGGCAAGACACTTCTGGCCCAGACCCTAGCCCGCATCCTCAACGTCCCCTTTGCCATTGCCGATGCCACGGCCCTGACCGAGGCCGGCTATGTGGGTGAAGATGTCGAGAATATCCTCCTCCGCCTGATCCAGAATGCAGATTTCAATATCAGTGCGGCCGAACAGGGCATCATCTACATCGATGAGATCGACAAGATCACCCGCCGGTCGGACAACCCTTCCATCACCCGCGATGTAAGCGGGGAGGGGGTGCAGCAGGCCCTGCTCAAAATACTGGAGAGCACGGTGGCCAATGTGCCGCCCCAGGGGGGGAGAAAGCATCCCCACCAGGAGTTCATCCAGATCGACACCACCAACATCCTCTTCATCCTGGGCGGCGCCTTTGCCGGCATGGACAAGATCATCCGGGACCGGATCGGCCAGAAGTCCATCGGTTTCGGAGCGGAAATCGAAGGGTCGGCCAAGCTTGAAGGAAGCGAGCTCTTTTCCCGCCTCCTGCCCGAGGACCTGCTCCGCTTCGGCCTCATCCCCGAGTTCATCGGTCGGGTGCCCGTTGTCGTGGCTCTGGACGAACTGGACGAGGAGGCCCTGATCCGCATCCTGCAGGAACCGAAAAATGCACTTCTGAAGCAGTACCAGAAGCTGATGCGCTTTGACGATGTCAATCTGGTCTTTGAAGAAGCGGCCATCCGGGAAGTGGCCCGGGAGGCCCAGAAACTGAAGACCGGTGCCCGCGGGCTCCGCTCCATCCTGGAACGCCTGATGCTGGACGTCATGTACGATATCCCCTCCTGCGGCG
Source organism: Clostridiaceae bacterium (assembly GCA_012841255.1). Taxonomy (GTDB): domain Bacteria; phylum Bacillota; class Clostridia; order Saccharofermentanales; family DTU023; genus UBA4923. The sequence goes on along the minus strand of DUUZ01000167.1, from coordinate 4,808 downwards.
ATGTCTGTGAGGTCTTTATCTCGGAGGCCAGCGTCCGGGGCGAGGAGAAGCCTGCCTTGAAGCGTAAGAAAAAAACCAGTGAAAAGAAGGCGGCCAATGCCTGACGGCGAATGGCAGCCTTTGGCAAAAAAGACCGGTCCGCCGGTCTTTTTTGACGGGAAAAAGGCAGCCGGCAAGAACGGCCCTGCGGGGCCGCATGCTACAATAGAAAAGATCCATAATAATAAAGGAGCGACCGCTGATGTCTGAAGATAATAAAAGCAAGGGCGATGTCCGCCAACGGGAGATCAAGCCCCGGGGCAGCTCGGAGGGATCCAGACGGCCTTCGCAGAAATCCCGGGAGGGCCAGGGCGGCCAGCGCTCCCGGCAAAGGCGAAAGCCCCAGGGGAATAAGCCCCAGGGGAACAGGCCCCAGGGTAGCAGGCAAAGGGCCGAGACGTCGGGGAAGCCGCAGTCTGAGCGTAAACCGCAAGAAGAGCGGAAGCCTCAGAAACCTAAAACGGCTGAAGCTCAAGTTTCTGAAGAAATCAAAAACCAGAGCCCGCGTGAGACGGAGGGGACCGCTCCCCGGAAGACTTCTTCCAAGAAACGTTCCAGGCGGGGGAACAGGCCGGATCCGGCCTTCCGTGCGGAAGAGACTGTGGATGACGTGGTCCGCGACATTTCCAGGATCGAAAAGGATATCCAGATCGATATCGACAGTATCCGCAATCTGAAACTCGATATTTAAGGTGAGGTACCCCGATGGGACCGTTTGACGGTCAAAAGGAGAAGATGCCGCTGGTCCATGCCCTGACGGAGCAGGCCGGCCGCGTTTCCTTCCATATGCCGGGCCACCGGCAGGGACGCTTCCAGTTCCCCCTCCACAAGCTGTCGGCTTTCGATGTCACGGAACTGGACGGCACGGGTGATCTGGCGGAGCCTTCCGGCCATGTCCTGGCCGCCTACCGGCAGGCGGCAGAATTTTTCGGTGCCGGGGAGACTTGGTTTATTACCGCGGGTACCACCGCCTCCATTTTCATTATGATGGCAACGGCCCTCCAGGAAGGGGACCGGGTCATCCTGCCTCGGGCCGTTCATCTGGCGGCTGTTCACGCCGCCGGTATCCTGGGACTTGCACCTGTTTTTGTCAAACCTGAAGAAGGTCAGATCTTCCCTGACGGCCAGCCGTCGGCCTCAGATTTTCTCCGGACCATGGAGGAGAACCCCAGGGCGCGGGCTGTCTTTGTCACGTCCCCGGATTATTTCGGGCGGACGCTTGACCTGGAACCCATTGCCAGGATGGCCCGGGAGCTGGGCATGCTGCTTCTGGTCGATGAAGCCCACGGAGCCCACTTTGTTGCGGCTCCCGGCCAGCTTCCCCCCACGGCTCTTTTCCAGGGGGCTGACCTGGTCTGCCAAAGCGCTCACAAGACGCTGCCGGCCTTGACACCAGCCTCTTTTTTACACCTGTCGCGGGGGGCCCTTGAAGAAAAACGGCTTGACAGCGGACGGGCTGCCCGCTTTGTCAAGGTCTTCCAGACCTCCAGTCCCTCCTTTCTCATCGCCGCCAGCATGGATGCGGCCCGGGCCCGGGCCCAGGCGCACGGAGAGGCGGCAATCGGGCGCCTGATCTTCAAAAACCAGGAACTTAGCCGCAGGCTTCCGCCCTCTTTTCGCAGGCTCCTGCCTGCCGGTGCGGATGCCAGCCGCCTGGTCCTGGATTTTTCCGGTCTGGGCCGGGACCGCCTCTATTTTTTAGAAATGCTGGACCGGGCGGGGATCGATCCCGAGATGGCGGATCTTAGCCGGGCGGTCTTCATCCCGGGCTTCGACCAGCCCGACGGGGACTATGACCGGCTGCTGGAGGCTCTTTTAACCATGGAGCCCGTTCAGAATGAGACGGAACGGCAGGCTCATCTGGATCGCGTCAATCTCCTTTCACGGGAGCAGGACCGGCTTCTTTCCCGGCCGGCAGCCTTTTCTGTTTCAGTCCGCCGGGGCATGTTCGGCCCTGCCGGAAAAACGGTTCCGGCGGCCCTGGCCCCCTACCCTCCGGGCATGCCGCTTGTCTGGCCCGGAGAGAAGGCGGATGAGGAAACATTGGCCTTTTTGAAGCAGCTCAGGGAGGCCGGAATTACGGTCCGGGGGTCCTTGTAAACTTTTTTGAATAATCTGCCTTTATGCTAAGATGACATTGTCCCTGTATGGATTCTCAGGGAAGAATTTCGGGGGTAAAAGGGTCTTGGAAAAGGGGAAATTAATCACCTTTGAAGGAATCGACGGTTCGGGGAAAACGACCCAGATCCGCTATCTGGATGACTATCTCCGGTCCCTGGGCTTTTCGACCCTGTACCTGCGGGAGCCGGGGGGTACCAGGATCGGCGAGGGAATCCGGCGGCTTTTGCTGGATTCACGTTTTACCGAGATGACCTCCGAGACGGAACTGTTTTTATTCGAAGCTGCACGGGCCCAGCTGATCCGCGAGATCGTCCGGCCCGCGCTTGACCGGGGTGTCTGGGTCATCAGCGACCGTTTCCACGACTCGACGGTGGCCTACCAGGGCTACGGCCGCGGACTGGATGTCCGGCTGATCCGGGATCTGAACCAGCTGGCCATGGGCGGGACGGTCCCTGACCTGACCATCCTGCTGGAGCTGCCCCAGGACACGCGTTCGGCCCGCCTGGATGAACGGCATGAAGACGGACGTTCCGACCGGCTCGACGTTGAACCGGACGCTTTCAAGCAGCGGGTCTGCCAAGGCTTCCGCGCCATCGCCCGGGAGGAACCCTCCCGTGTTGTCTCCATCCGCTCCCAGGAGGAAAAGGAAGAGACTGCACGGCTGATCCGAGAACAAGTAAGGAGCAGATTACTATGAAACTTATCTTTGCCATTGTCAGTGACGACGATTCACCGCGCCTGATGGCTGAAGTCAACCGGGCAGGCTACCGGGTGACCAAGCTGCACTCGACGGGGGGCTTCCTGCGGTCGGGCAACACCACCCTGATGACGGTGGTGGAGGATGCGGAGCAGGATGAAGTGATCTCCATCATCCGCAAGAACTCCAAGAGCCGGAAGGCGGCCATCAATGCCAGCATTCCGCCGTCCAACATGGGTGCTTCTTACGTCCCCTACCCGGTCGAAGTCAACATCGGGGGGGCCACGGTTTTTGTGGTCCCGGTCGAACATTTCGAAAAATTCTGACATGGGAGCGCTTGCGCAGGACAAAGAAGGGCAGCCTCTTGACCTGTCCTTTCATTCCATTGCCTCTTCGGATCCGCTGAAGGAGAATCTGGCCCTTTCCCTGACCGGCAACGCCTCTCCCGTTCTCCTGGTCGGTGAAGAGGGGGCGGGTAAGCACTATGCCGCCCGCCGGCTGGCAGCAGCCCTCCTTTGTGACCGGCCGGATGCGGGATCGGGTGCCTGCGGCAGCTGCCCCTCCTGCCGTCTCATGGCGGCGGGCGCTCACCATGACCTGGTGGAACTGGAACCGGAAAGCGGTAAAACGGCCATCGCCGTCTCCGATGTACGTAGCAAGGTAGCCCAGAATTTGCAGGTCTTTCCCCAGATCAGCCGCCGCCGGGTCTACATCATTTCGGCGGTTAAGGCGGAAACCCTGAATGAGCAGAGCCAGAATGCACTTTTAAAACCTCTGGAGGACCACCCCGGCTTTGTCCGTTTCATTCTCATGACCGAGGATGCCGACCGGCTTTTGCCCACCATCCTGTCCCGCTCCCGCAAGATCCTGATGGGCCGCCGAAGCGATGACGCCATCCGGGCCATCCTCAAAGAGGAAGGCTTTGAAGGCCGGGAAGCGGAACTGGCTATAAGTTACGCAGACGGCCTGCCGGGTCCGGCCCTGGCCATCGCCGGCGATGAGGATTTCCGGGATCTTCGGGCCCGCCTCTTCGGCCTTTTTGAAAAGCTGCCGGCCGCAGGCAGGAGTTATTGCCTGACCGAGGGCCTGGGCATTCTCAAGGACGAAAAGAACAGGATGCCGCAGGTCTTCCGGATTCTGGAGTCTTTCTTACGGGACTGGCTCATCCTGCAAAAGGATCTTCCCAATGCCCGCCTGGTCAACAGGGACCTTGCGGGGGAGATCAAAAAACAATCAGGCCGCTACCCCCAGGCCGACACCGGCCGGGCCGCCCTCCTCATCCGCCAGACGGGCCGGGCCCTTTCGGGGAACGCCAATTTTGACCATACGGCAGCCCGCCTGCTTCTTGGTCTTCGCGCATTTTTGGGCGGAGACGAGGAAGCGGCCGGGGCTTTTGTCCTGAATGACCGCTTTATGTAACGTCTCCGGCTCCCTGGAGCCGGTAAACTATAAAAAAAGAAACGGAAAGATACCGTGAACCATTTTGAAGATCAAGACCTGCCGCAAGTGAATCCGGCAGACGAAGAATATACGCCCTGTCCCTGTCAGGGGGCAGGCTGTGCACCGCCCGAAACCCCCGCAGATACCGAGGACCTGGTCCATCTGGTCGGCGTCCGCCTGCACGGCCGGGGCAAGGTCTACCATTTCTCTCCTGGCGAACATTCCATCCGCAGGGGGGACTATGTCATCGTGGAAACGGCCCAGGGGATCGAGATGGGAGTGGCGGCCGACTGGCCCCATTACCTGCCCCGCAAGCTCCTGCGGGCGCCCTTGAAGCGGGTCCTCCGCCTGGCTTCCAACGATGACCTCATGCACTATGAGGAGAATAAGATCCTGGAGGCCGAGGCCCTGGTGACCGCCCGGGAGCGGGTGGAGTCCTACGGGCTGGACATGTCGCTCATTGACGTGGAGTTCCGCTTTGACAACCGCAAGATCACCTTTTTCTTTACCT
>DUUZ01000166.1 GCA_012841255.1 Clostridiaceae bacterium | reverse complement strand
ACAGATCATCATCGTCTGCCTGTCCGGCAGGGGTGACAAGGACGTGGCCGCCATGGCCCGTTACAGAGGAAGGAGACTCCATGAATCGGATTGACCGCCTGCAAGGGAAAAAGAACTTACGGGTCATGGCTCTCATGGCCGGCGACCCCGATCTTGAAACAACAAAAAAGAAGATCCGGGACCTGGGTCAAGAAGCCCATCTTCTAGAAATCTCGGTCCCCTTTTCGGATCCTTCCGGTGAATCCCCTGCCGCCCGGGCGGCCCATGAACAGGCCTTGCGGGCGGGAGTCAACCTGTCAAAGATCCTGGATTTGGTCGAAGGGATCCGGGAGGAGATTATGCTGCCTGTCATTCTCCGAAGCTATCTCAACTCCCTCCATGCCTTGGGCTACGCACATCTTTTTGGCAGATGTAAGGCCGCTGGCCTGGACGGGCTGGCCGTCAACGACCTGCCCTTTGAGGAACGGTCGGAAATCCTGGAATTAGCAGAGGAGGCAGGTCTTCACCTGATCACGGAAATGGTCCCGGCCGATCCGGGAAAACTTTCTCACATGGCCCGGGAATCCCGGGGCTTCCTCTATCTTCGTCTGCCGGAGATCCAAGAAGAGGCCAAGGAGATGACAAGGCTTATCCGGCAGACAAGTTCCCTGCCCCTGATCTCCATAGGCGTACATCCATGGGCTCAGCTGGCGGACGGCTGCCGCTTTGAGAGTGAAGTATAGAATCGGATAAAAAAGCCGGGGGCTTGCGCCCCCGGTGAAATTGATTTATTCGGCCTGGGCCAGGAGGGCCCGGCCCTTGTCCGACAGGACATAGGTCGTCAGAATATCCTTGCCGCACTGGCTGGCCATGGGGCAGCTGCCGCAGCTGACGACACAGTCGCTGCCCGTCTCCTCCTTGACCAGGTAGCCCATACGGAGAAGCTGGTCGATGGCATCGTCAATCATGGGCACCGTGACCTTGAATTCCCGAGCCAGGCGGGTTTTGGAGAGGATCTTATCCCGTTCGATTGCAAAAAGAATATCTTTCAGCATCCTGCTCCTCCTTCCTTAGCGGAAGCCCAGAAGTGTTCCAAGCTGGAAAACCAGGACCGCCGCGAACCAGCCGATGGCGAATGTATAAAGCGCCATGGCGACCGGCCATTTGACTGATTTTGTCTCCTTGCCGATAACCCCCAGCGTTGCGGCACAGGGTGTATAGAGCAGGACCATGACCATGTAGGCCATGGAGGTCAAAAGCGTGAAGTTCTGGCGGATGGCGTCCACCAGGACCTTGCCCTCTTCCATGTATTGCCCGGCATAGAGCATGCCCAGGGTACCGACCACGGCTTCCTTGGCCGGGATGCCGGCAAAAAGCGCCACCGATTCCTGCCAGGTGCCGAAGCCGGCCAGCCTGAAGATGGGGACCAGGAAGGTTCCGATCTGCCCCAGGATGGTGCCCTGGCTGTAAGGTTCAGCCGATGCCGGCAGGACGGCCAGAACCCACATGATGGTGACCACCAGGAAGATGATGGTTCCAGCCCGCTTGACGAAGCCCGACAGGTTATTCCACATGTTGCGGAAGACGTTGCGGCCGGTCGGGATCCTGTAGGGCGGCAGCTCCATGATGAAGTAGGAGGACTCGCCCTTGAAGAGGGTCTTGCTGAAAAGCTTGGCCAGCAGCAGGGCCACGATGATCCCCAGGGCGTAAAGCGAGAAGAGGATGAGGCCGCCGTGCTTGGAGAAGAAGGCTGCAATAAAGACTGAATAGATAGGAATCTTGGCTCCGCAGGACATGAAGGGGTTGATCAGCATGGTGATCATCCGGTCCTTGCGGCTGTCCAGCGTCCGGGCCGACATGATGCCGGGGACGTTGCAGCCAAAGCCGATGATCATGGAGATGAAGGACTTGCCCTGCAGGCCGAAACGGCGCATGAGGTCATCCCAGACATAGGCCGCCCGGGCCATGTAGCCGCTGTCTTCCAAAAGTCCCAGGAGCAGGTAGAGAACCGTGATCAGGGGGACGAACTCAATAACGGCACCCACTCCGCTGATCAGGCCGTCAATCAGGAAGGCCACCAGCCAGTCGGGTGAATTGATGGAGATAAGGGCATTTTCAAGGATCCCGCCGAAGCCGTCCACAAGATCAGCGGCAAAGCCGCCCAGGAGTTCCTCGCCGACGACAAAGGTCAGCTGGAAGACGATGAACATGATCAGGGCAAAAATGGGGATGCCCAGCCATTTATTGGTGACCAGCTTGTCGATCCGGTCGGTCAGGGTGATGACATCCTCCTGCGGCCGGACCACGGTCTCTTCTGCAACTCCATGGGCAAAAGAATAGCGGGAGTCGACAATGTCCAGTTCAAAACTGTCCCGGCTGTGGTACTTGTGAAAATCTTCAATGCCGGCTTCAACCTCCGGCCCCAGGTCCAGGCTCTTCAGCTTATCCAGCAGGGCCTGATCACCCTCCACAATCTTGACCGCTGTCCAGCGGGCCGGATAAGGCAGTTCGTGGCCGGCCAGAAGTTCTTCCATGTGATCGATATGGTGGGCCGATTCCTTGTTGTAGATCAGGGGGGCGACAAAGTCATTTGGCTGGTCCATCACCTGGATGGCCGCTTCGATCAGGATATCCTTGCCTTCTCCCTTGTGGGCCACGGTCTCAATAACCGGGGCACCCAGGCGCTCGGACATACGGTCCAGATCAAAGCGGATCTGCCGCTTCTTGGCTTCATCGGCCATATTGAGGGCGACGACGATCTTTTGTCCCATCTCCAGAAGCTGGGTAGTCAGATAAAGATTGCGCTCAATGTTGCCGGCGTCGACCACATTGATGATGACGTCGGCGTCTCCGGTCAGAATATATTCACGGGCTACCATTTCATCTTCGGAAAAGGCACCCAGGCTGTAGATACCCGGCAGGTCCACCACCTCATAGGTCTCGCCCTTGAAGGTGAAGGAGCCTTCTTTTTTTTCAACCGTAACGCCCGGCCAGTTGCCCACATGCTGGGAAGCGCCGGTCAGCTGATTGAAAATCGTTGTCTTGCCGCTGTTGGGATT
>DUUZ01000022.1 GCA_012841255.1 Clostridiaceae bacterium | reverse complement strand
CAGATTCTCCCGGATGAAGCGGTCGGTTTCCTCCAGGGTCATGGACACGGATTCGACCGTTGAGACCTGGATTTTGCTGTAGTCGATGCCCTGCTTCATGCTTCCGTAGGCGACAAAGTGGGTAAAGCCTGTATCCAGGGGCTGGTGCCAGGCGATCAGGGGATCTTGGAGACCCATGGACAAAAGAATTCTCCTGGCCGCCTCCACCGCCCGGTCATCGTCCGGGACTGGCAGGGTAAAACTCAGTTGAATCCGGCCGTCGTCCATGGTGTCGCCATAGGGCAGGAGTCTTGTGAGATCAGCTTCAATTTTCATCCTTTTCCTCCTTTGCCATGGCTTCCTGCTCGGCGAAAAAGAGTTGCGGGAAGGGATTCTCATAGCGGTCATCTTTCAGGATCACCCCGGAAAGACCCTTGCCGCCCTCCCGCCTCCTCTTGATGCCGCCGAAGCGGCCGCCTTCCAGGGCATTGAACAGGCCGTCCCGGCGGATGGTTTCCAAAAGATCCAGAGCCTTTTCAAGGACCGCATCAGCGCGGGCCTCCATCCGCCCCCCTTCCCGGAAGGAGATCTCGTCCGCCAGGCCTCCCATGGCCCGGGCAATATAGCGGGCATTGTCCAGGGCGTGGGCCCGGTCGGACATATGGGGTGTATGGATGGCCTCGGTCATCATGCCCAGGAGCAGGAACTGCTGACCGGTCAGGACAGCCGCCATATTGAAAAGGGCGTCCTGGACATGGCCCTGGAAGATATCCCCCGTCATGTATTTGGTGGGAGGCATATATTTCAGGGGCGCCTCGGGGAAAATCTGCCGGGCCATCTGCGCCTGGGCCAGTTCATAGAGAAAGGAGTCGGGAAGTTCCGGATCCATCTCAAAGGCGTGGCCCAGTCCCATCTGTTTTTTGGACATGCCGGCCCGAAGGGCAAACTCCTCGTTGATCAGCTGGGAGGCCAGAACCGTGTGGGCCTCCTCGAAGGCATCGGCTGTGGTCAGATAATTGTCCTCCCCCGTGTTGATGATAATGCCCGCCGCACCGTTGATCATACGGGAGAAACTCTGGTCGACCAGAGTTCTTCTCATGTTGATGTCCCGGAAGAGAATTCCGTAGAGGGCGTCATTCAACATGACGTCCAGGCGCTCCAGGGCCCCCATGACGGCAATCTCGGGCATGCAGAGTCCGGAACAGTAATTGCAAAGCCGGATGTAGCGGCCCAGTTCCCGGCCCGTTTCATCCAGGGCCTCCCGCATGAGCCGGAAGTTTTCCTGGGTGGCCATGGTGCCGCCGAAACCCTCCGTCGTCGCCCCGTAGGGGACATAGTCCAGAAGACTCTGGCCGGTCGTCCGGATGACGGCGATTACGTCGGCTCCCTGGCGGGCCGCCGCCTTGGCCTGAACCATATCTTCATAAATATTGCCGGTTGCCACGATGGCGTACATCCAGGGTGCAGGTCTTTCCCCATAACCCCCGATCAAGTTCTGGCGTTCCCGCCGATTTTGGCGGATCTTCCCGACCGCTTCCCGGGCTTTCTCTTCTGCCCACAGACGGCAGGCGAAGGAATCATTTTTTTCCTGAGCGGGGAAATCAAACTGATCCCGGGCCAGTGCCTCTGCCATTTTTGCCGGGGACAGGCCGCTTGAAAGTGCCCCCTGGGCCAGCCAGTAGGCTGCCCCCCGGTTCAAAAGACCCTTTTGCAGCAGATCGTCCACGACGACATTGGCCAGGGGCACCCCCTGACGGTCCACGCCGTCAATCCCCAAGAGGCGGCAGACCGCCCGTTCCACGGTCACCGTCGTATACGAAGAGAGTTCCTCTGTAACCCGCCCGGCGATGGAGTCCGCCGCCTCGCGGGCTTTTCCGATCTTGATCCAATCCAATCTGAGTTCAGCCATCTTGTCTCCTGCCTAAAGCAGCTCCAGCACCTCTTCGCCGAGGCCCAGCCATCTCGCAATCCGGACCGCACCCTCCCCGGGTTCCGGCCGGTCTGCACTTTCAATTGTATAGTCCATCAGGGATTCAATCCGCCGGATGGTCTCCTGGTCGGAGAGTTGCCCCGCTCCGTTCTCCATGATGTCCGCCAGGGCTTCCTCCATGATCCCACGGATCCGCCAATGTGAAATCCCCTGCCCCTCCGGTACCGGATAGTGGGTCGCCACAAGGAAGATGCCCGCCTTGCCGGCATAGTAGCGGATGAGGGCACCGATCAGGGCGGATGCCTCCTGCGGATTGGTCCCCCGGCAGGGTTCATCTGTCACGATCAGGCCCCGGCTGTCTTTCGACCGTTCCACATCATCCCGCAAACTGACCATCTCGGCTGCGAAAGAGGACAGGCCTTTTTTGGTCGTATCGAAATGGTCGGAATGGTAGCTGATAAAGTCGAAAAGAGGGGAGGCCGCATAAGCGGCGGGAGGGAAATAGCCCAGATGAATCAGCACGGCCGAGAGTGTCACGGCCTTGAGGCCGACGCTTTTCCCGCCCATATTGGGGCCGGTCAGGACAGCTGCTCCGGAATGGAGGGTCAGGGTCTGCCTTTCGTAGGATGCCCCCCGGGACAAGAGGTGTGCCTCAATCAGGGGATGGTAGAAGGCTTCCAGAATGAGGGCCTGCCCCTCTTCCTGAAGATCCGGCCGGGAGGCACCCCATTGGATGGCAAGCTCGGCCTTGGCCAGGCGGAAATCCAGTAAGCCCGCCCCGTCCAGACTCTCTTGTAATACTCCCGCAAAGGGGCGTAATTTCAAGGTCAGAGAAGTCCGGACCACAGTCTCCTCGTCCTCCTCTTCAGCCACCAGCTGTGCCCGCCTGGCAAGAAGCTGGGCCCGTTTGCCGGCGGTCCCCTCCTCCGCCAGACGTTCCAGGGCTGCCCGGTCCTTGCGCAGCCGGGCCAGATGCTCTGAATACTCGTCATAAAGATAAAAACCGCTGGTCCCCTGGCCGGCAGGATCCAGAAGAGTTTCCAGGTCCGGAAGCGGATTCAGGCTGATCCCGGCACGGGTCAGCAAAGATGTGTATTGGGACAAGGCCCGGATCAGCCGCGCCGCTTCCTTGATCTCGTAGAATTCTGTCAGATCAAGTGTGCGGCCCTTTTCCAGACCTGAAATGGTACCGCTGAGATCACGGAGATGGGCCAGAAGACTCTGGACATCCAGGACCTCAGCCTTGTGCTGGCGGACATGGGGCATGAGGCGGTCGATGGCGTCGAACTCCCGGTTCAGATCTTCCTGCTCGCCGGGTGTAAAGTAGCGGCGCTTTCTTTTCAGCCGCCGGCCTTGCGGGGAGAAACAGCGGCATTCGTCCAGCACCTGATGAAGGCCCAGACGTTCGCTCTCTTCTTTGCGGATCACCAGCATCCTCTAAACTCCTTCTCTAGGCCAGGGCCGGCCCGAGATCGCGGGCGGGCACCTTGAAGCTTTTCGCTGCCAGATCAAGCATGGCGCCGGAATCTCCCAGTGAACCGTCCCGGCGGACCGGATTGACAAAAACCATACGCAGGTCAAGTGCATGGAGGACGTAAGGAATAACCCTTGCCCGGTCCAGGCGGCAGAGGTCCGCCTCATCCAGGAAGAACCTGGTCCCGTCTTCTGTCCCCAGCCAGCTATTCGAAAAATCCGGGTTTTTTAAAAGTTCTCCCAGCAGGCGGCCGGTCAGGGCACCCCGAAGAAAAAGTCCCGTATCCTCTTTTTCGACAGCCTCTGCCACCGTCTTTCCGTGGCCGGCCAAACTGGGCATGTCCAGGACCTTTCGAAGGGTCTCCCCCCGGACATAGACCGCCCGCGCCTTGGGGTCTGTCCGGAAGAGTTCCCGGATTTTCCCCTGTAAAGACGGATTCAGAGGGGGCAGGGACAGGAGTCTGACCTGGGTTTTGGTTCTTGCTATCCAGTCTTCCAAAGTCGAAGCCCCCGCCATCCCGGACGCCAGGACCGCGGCCTGGGTCAGCCCTCCCCCCGCCGGCGACCTGCGGGACAGGGCACCGTCGACCAGCATCAGGCAGTCGGGGGCAGCCTCCTGGAAGAAAGTTTCGCAGCAGGCGATATCCCCGGCTGCGGCAGGGCCCGCCAGTTCCACATAGCCCCGGGAGCGAGCCCGGGCAATGACGACCTCCCCCAGGGCGGTCCGGATGCCGGTCATGGCCAGGATCTCCAGAACCGCATCAGCCGCCGGCAGGGATTCCCGGGCGGTCGCAATCAGGGTCCCCTTCGGGATGTAGATCCGGGGTTTGATCCCTCCTGTGACCAGATCCTCTTCCTCCCCGTCCCGGCCGATGGAGGTCAGGGCCAGGGTTCTGCCCGGCCGGGCTCCGGCCAGAGCCCGGACCAGATGGTTGAGCACGGTCGTCTTCCCGGCATTCTTCCCCATCCCGATAATGGCGCAGGAAGAAAGCCGGTCAAGTCCCAGGGCATCCGGGAGGGAAGCTTGCGGACCGGCTGCCATGACTAGATGTACCGGACGTCCTTGTCCAGTTTGGTCTTGCGCAGGAGTTCCCTGGGCTCCAGGGATTCCTCCTGGCCGGCCAGAAGGCCGGAGATGCCGATCATCTTGATCTCGCGCTGGCCTTCGCAGACCGGGCAATGGCAGTCACTTTCATAGTCGCGGGGCTGGGTGTAGGTGCTGATCACACCCTCATAATTACGAAGGACCACCCGGTCGGGGCTCTGGGAGATCATGTAGTCGGGCATGACCGGGATCTTTCCGCCTCCGCCCAGGGCGTCGACCACAAAGGTGGGAACGCAAAAACCGGACGTGTGACCCCTGAGGCTCTCCACGATCTCGATACCCTTGGCCACACAGGTCCTGAAATGGGAAATCCCCCGGGTCAGGTCGCATTGGTAGATGTAGTAGGGACGGACCCGGATCCAGGCCAGGCCGTTGACCAGCTGCCGCATGACGTGGACGCAGTCGTTGATGCCGCGCAAAAGGACTGACTGATTGCCCAAGGGGACCCCGGCCTCGATCAGGCGGGCACAGGCGTCCCGGCTTTCAGGCGTGATTTCATTGGGATGATTGAACTGGGTATTCAGCCAGACCGGCGCATACTTTTTCAGCATGGCGCAGAATTCCGGCGTAATTCTCTGAGGCATAACAACCGGAACCCGGGTCCCCAGCCGGATGATTTCCACATGATCAATTTCTCGGAGAGCCTTCAGGATATACTCCAGCCGGTCGTCACTCATAAGGAGGGCATCGCCTCCCGACAGGAGGACATCCCGGATCAGGGGGTGGTCGCGGATGTAGTCGATGCAGGCGTCGATCTCTGCCTTGCTTCTGGCCGCATCCTTCTGGCCAGCCAGCCGCCTGCGGGTGCAGTGACGGCAGTACATGGAGCACATGTCGGTGATCAGCATGAGGACCCGGTCGGGGTAGCGGTGGGTCAGGCCGAAGACGGGGGAATCCCCTTCCTCGTGGAGGGGGTCATCCTGGTCCTCCGGTGCGGATTGTCTTTCCGAGGCCGTGGGAATGGCCTGCTTCCTGGCCGGATCATGGGGATCCTCCGGGTCAATCAGCGTCATGTAATAGGGGGTGATGGCCATGCGGAATTTTTCCAGGACCTCCTTGACGCCCTCAACCTCGGCCGGGGTCAGGTCCACCAGCCGGGTCAGGTCCTCAAGCGTGGTCACCCTGTTCTTGACCTGCCACTGCCAGCTGTTCCAGTCCTCATCCGGGACGCCGGGGAAGAGGACTTCCCGCCTGGCTGCCGCTGTCTTGTTGATGTACTTGTCTTCGGCTTTCATGACTGCCTCCCTTATACGTACAGAGTTTCGAAGATCCTGCGCAAGGCCGGGCTTTCGCGGATCACCTGAAGCGAGAATTCCGCGTGATTCCTGGTGTAGCCGTTCCCCACAATCATGGTGACATCCTTGCCCACCCCTTCGGCGCCCAGGGCAGCCCGGGTGAAGCTGGTTGCCATGCTGAAGAAGTAAACCATCCCCCCCTCCCGGGCCGGCAGGATGGAGGACATCTCAGTCCCGTCGATATTGACGACATTGATGACCACATCGTATTCCCGGCCATTGTTCAGGGCCAGAGCCTTGTCCAGGACTTCTACCGGATTCTGCGCATTGGCTACAAAGAAGGAATGGACCAGGCCGTTATCCAGGAGTGTGGCCTCCGGCCGGTCGTTTCGGCTCATGCCGACCACGTTGCCGCAGGGACCTACCCTTTTCATGGCCTCATAGGCACAGAGCATGCCACTCTTGCCGCCGGCCCCCAGGATGAGGACAGAGTCCCCCGGCTGGACAATCCGTGCCGTCTGGGCCGGTGCACCGGCCACATCCAGGACGGCCAGGGCCAGATTCTCGCTCATATCGTCCGGCAGTTTGGCATAAATGCCGCTTTCAAAAAGGATGGCCTGTCCTTTGATCTCGACCCGCTCAATAGCGGGGTGGACGGCTGTGATCTCATCAATATGGAGGGGAGTCAGGGACAGGGACACCAGGGTGGCGATCCGGTCACCGGCATGAAGGTCCCGGTCCTGCAAGGCCTCCCCGACCCGGGCAACCGACCCCATCAGCATGCCGCCTGAACCGGTCACGGGATTTTGCATCTTGCCCCTTTCATTGACGATGGCCAGGATCTGCTCCTTCAGGCGGCCTTCATCCCCCTCTGCTGCTTCCCAAAGCTGCCGGAAACTGGCCGCATCGATATTCAGGGCTGAGACATCGATCAGGATCTCGTTGTCGTAAAGCTCCATGCGGTTGTCGATCCTCTGTGCTGCCTGAGGCAGGAGTCCCTTGGGTTCCAGCACCCGGTGTGCCCCATACTTGCTTCCCATTGCCATAAGTGTTCTCTCCTCTTTATTTTCTGGGCGGCATCTGCAGGATGTCGCGGGCTTCGTCCGGCGTAGCGATCTCCAGGTTCATTTCACCGGCGATCCGGACCAGGCGGGCCACAAGCTCGCCATTGCTTTTGGCATTCACTCCCCTGGCGTATTGGATATTGTCTTCAAAACCGGTCCTGGGATGACCGCCCATGGCCATGGCCATCACATTCAGCGGCAGCTGGTGGCGGCCCATGGCCGATACCGTGAAGCTGGCATCCTCAGGCAGGGAATGGCGGAGGAAGATCAGGTCCCGGGGAGTGGCTGCAGCGCCGCCGTTGACTCCCAGCACCAGATTAAAGTGGAGAGGCCGGTCAATATGTCCCTGCCTGACCAGGCGCATCGCCATATCGATATGGCTTTTATCGAAACATTCCAGTTCCGGCTTGATCCCCCGCTCCCTCATACAGGCGGCGAACTCGATAATCATGTTCTCGGTGTTGACGAAGATCTCATCCCCGCCGAAATTCATGGTTCCGCAATCCAGGCTGGCCATCTCGGGATTGAGTTCGGTCGGCTGGAGTCTTTCCTCTGCTGTCATTCCGGTGGCACCGCCCGTGGAGGGCTGAATAATGGCCGTCGGGCAGGCTTCCCGGATGGCATCGATGAGAAGGCGGAAACGCTCCCGGTCCTGGGTCGGACTCCCATCATCCTGCCGGGCATGCAGATGAATAATAGCGGCTCCGGCATCAACTGCGAAACGGGCCTCCCGGACAAACTCATCCACGGTATAGGGAACCGCCGGATTCATTTCCTGTGTGACCTCAGCTCCGCTGATGGCCGCCGTGATAATAACTTTGGACATAGATCCTCCTCTTATTATTTTCTCTGTTTGGATTTGGGTGTGATACAGGTCCCGGAGGCCCGGCAGACCAAAAGCGGTTCCTCCAGAAGGTCTGCTGCGGAATCGGAAAGATCCGGCCGGGGCGCAATCACCTTCCAGGCCTCAAATTGCATTTTCCGGGAGGAGTTGCCTTCCTCGGCAATCCAGCCGCGGACTTCAATGAAATCCCCGGCCATGACAGGGGCCAGAAAATCCACACTGTCATAGGCCCGGAAAAGCCCCTCATCGCCGTCGCGGCGGATCAGGAGTTCCGTTGCCACATCTCCGAAAAGCTTCAGCATGTGGGCTCCGTCCACCAGCCCCCCTCCATAATGTGCATCCCCTGCGCCCATGCGCACGCGGATCATTGCTTCAATTGCCATACCGTCTCCTTTACTTGTCAAAAAAATAAGCGCCGCCTATTTTCGAAAAAATATGCATAGCGCTTCATGCAGTGCATGACAGTAAACCGTCCTTGGTCCGGCCTACCAGGGTCAGACAGGCGGGACCGCCCGAAAGCCCTTCGCCAACGAATACTTCAATGCGGCCCCGATCCCGGGTTTTCTACCGCAGCTACCCTTTCGCTGCTCCTCTATTGTCGTTAGGTTGTCAAAGTTCCCGATCTGCCTTCCGGCCTGTCAATTATAACGGAATACTCTTTCCGCTGGCAAGCCGCCGGCCGGGCAAAATCAGCATGAAAAAGCCGGACAGGCAACGGGAGCTGTCTGCCCGGCTTCTCTTGCATCCATGGAGCTATGGAGCCTGCCCGCCTTCTTTCGCCTTCTTGTTCCGCTGGACAAGATAGACAATAAGCTGGACCAGCAATCCCAGGGCCAGCCCCATGCCGACCAGTAAGAGATAGGACAGAAGTCCGATCAGATCCTCCCAGCCTGCGACCCCCTTCAGGAAGGTGGAAATCATGACAGCAGATCCCAGAACCAGTCCGGCCGCATAAATGCCCAGAGCATAATAGAGCCGGAAGAAAAGGAATAGAAAAGCAATGGATCCGAGGATCAGGCCCAATACCGACATGGCCAGGATATTTTGCAAAAGGAGGGGCGTCCCGTTCAGGATTCCGACACCCACAGCAAAAATCGTAGCAGTGAAAAGTGCGACAAGCACTCCGAGCAGGAGCGCCAGCCTTGTTTGTCTAGCTTTAGTGGTCATAGCAGCCACCCCGCTTCCTCATCCAGCGATTCAATCGCTTTCATTATGGAACCTCCAAGCAAACGCTTGCAGGGCTCGTATAATTATTTCATGTTCCGGACAAATATACGGTACCCGTGGAGACTGTTCCAGCCCCGGACAGCAGCACTGGAAGTGACTTCAGAATAAACAAGATCAAGTGAATAAAAACATTTGTTAAAACAAATATCGACTAAATATACAGTACAACAACTTACTCTCCCGTCTGTTGCAGGGCTGCTCCCATGGCAATGTATTACACCAGCAGGGCAATGCCGCTGCTGATGGAGATGATGCCGCTGGTCAGCTGGATGCAATAAACGACATTTGCAAAGCGCTCGTTGGGGATTCTGTTATGCAGCTTATTGCCCAGATAATAAGCCGCGCCGATCAGAGGCAGGGAGTAGAGTACGGCAGTCCACATGGCGGGGGTATAGGCGTGAAGAACGAAGACCCTGAACATGAGTGAAATGATATTGGTGACCAGCCAGACCACGACCATGGTGGCTCGGAATTCACTCTTGTCCTTGATCCGGGTCAGCGCGTAGACATTGATCAGGGCCCCTCCGATGGACAGCATGCCCTGCACGATGGCACCGACCCCAAGCGAGCTGTAGATCAGCCAGCGGGGCGGGTCCGAGTTGTCCTTTCTGACAATCCGCCGCCAGATCTCCCGGGCTGAAATAATCGTGATGAATGTGCCCATGATCAGCCGCAGGATCCATTCCGTGGTCCGCAGTTTCGCGTACAGGAGGTAGCCGACGGGCATGATGGGCACGATACAGGCCAGGATGATGAAGAGCTCCTTGTACTGGATTTTTTTGTATTGGGTGGAAAGAACAATCAGGCACAGAGCCAGACCGGCTGCCGACAGCAGGAGGAGGGATTTCTCGGTCCCGATGGCCAGGGCCAGGATAGGAATGCCAATGGAAGTGGAGCCGAATCCCGCGATCGTTTCCATGATGTGCATGAGGAAAACTACGATATAAAAATAGATCATTATTCTTTTCCCGTCCTCCGCCCCCGATTCCCTGGAACCGGGGGCGGACAATCATGCGACAGTTGAAGCCTGCTTATCTCAAAACACGGCCCGAGCCATCGCCTCCCATTAATTTTTCAACATCATCCGCACTGACCCGGTTGAAGTCGCCGCTGATCGAATGCTTGAGGCAGCTGGCCGCAACGGCAAACTCCAGGGCATCCCCAGGGGACTGATAGGCATTGAGACCGTAGATCAGGCCGGCCGAGAACGAGTCGCCGCCCCCTACCCGGTCCACAATGTCAGTGATCTCATAGCGCCGGCTTTCATAGAAGGATTCACGGTCGTTCAGACAGGCCGCCCAGCCGTTCATATCCGCATTGATGCTCTCGCGCAAGGTGATTGCAATGAGCTTCATACCGGGATACTGTTCCAGCACCTTGTCGGACAGGAGCCGGTATTTCTCCCGGTCCAGGTCCCCGCTTTCCACCTCGATCCCCTGGACCTTGATGCCCAGGGATTTTTGAACATCTTCCTCATTGGCGATGGTCACGTCGACATAGCGGGCCAGTTCCCGCATGACTTCAGAGGCTTCCTTTCCGTATTTCCACAGGTTCTTTCTGTAGTTAAGATCACAGGAAACCGTGATGCCCCGCTCCTTGGCGGCTTTCACGCTTTCCAGGGAAAGCTGCATGGCACTCTCTGAGATGGCGGGGGTAATGCCGGTAATATGAAACCAGTCAACGCCTTCAAAAACTTCATCCCAATCCATGTCACCCGGTTTTGCCAGTGCAATGGCGGAATCCGCACGGTCGTATACAACCTTGCTGGGCAGCTGGTTGGCACCGGCCTCCAGGAAATAAATACCCATGCGTCCGGCACCGCGCCTGACATGGCGGGTGTCGACGCCGAAGCGCCTGAGCTCGCGGATGCACTCATCACCCAGGACATTCTCCGGAAGCACCGTTGCATAGGCGGCGTCAAAGCCATAATTGGCCAGGGAAACGGCAACATTGGCTTCACCGCCTCCAAAAGTCGCCTCAAGCACCGGGCTCTGGAAAAACCGTTCAACTCCCGGAGGTTTCAAACGGATCATAATTTCACCAAAAGTCATCACACGCATTATTCTGTCTCCTGTCCAGTCTTACGCTTCATTTCTCTCCGGAACCTGGGCGCGGGCCTCCGCACTCAGCCGGGTGATCACGTCAAAATTGCCTTCCTTAATATCTTTTTTGGTACAAACCCAACTGCCGCCTACGGCGTGCACGAAGGGCGCACTCAGAAACTCCGCCAGATTTTCGGTATTTACCCCGCCTGTGGGGATAAACTTCACACCGGGGAAGGGTCCTGACAAGGCCTTCATGGCTGAAAGGCCCCCGTAGACCCCGGCCGGGAAAAACTTCAAAACGGTCAAGCCGTAAGCCAGCGCTTCCATGATCTCCGTCGGAGTCACACAGCCGGGAGTCACCGCAACTCCCTTGTCCCGGCACCATTTGACGACTTCGCCATTGAAGCCCGGCATGACAATAAAAAGAGCCCCGGCCTTGACGGCCGCCTTGCATTCATCCAGGGTCGTCACAGTCCCGGCACCGACCAGCATCTTGGGGCAGCGGGCAGAGACCTGTCTGATGGCCTCCAGTCCGGCGGGTGTCCGGAGCGTGATCTCCATCACATCGATACCGCCGGCAAGCAGGGCGTTGGCAGCCGGAACCGCATGGTCCGCATCTTCAATCACCACAACCGGAACGATTGCGGCCTTCTCCAAACGTTTCAGCACCATATCAGGACCTCCTAAAACAGGGGCAGTTCAAGCTTGAGCTCTTCGGCCAGGCCCCGGAGGGATTCCTCAACATCGGCGGGGAGGTCAATGCCTTCCGCTTCAGCCTTCTCATATTTTCCCCATTCGATCTCACCCGGGGTATAGATGCGGTCAGCACCCTTGGCTTTGGGGGCATTTCGCAGCTTGCCGGCCAGCTGAGCCGTCTCCTCTGCTGTGTTTTCGACCCCGAAAAGCGCCGGATCAATGGCGATGAAGGTATGGGAGACATTGTTGGGTTTCTCAAGCTGGAAGATCCAGGAGACAATATCGCCGCTCATGCTGGTTGCCCCGCCCGACAAAATGCCGGTAAGAAGGTCGACCAGCACGGCAAGCCCATAGCCCTTATGGGCAGCCATGGGCTGCATGGCACCTTCCTCCGGATAATTTGCCGGACTGGTCGTCGGCAGCCCATCCTTGTCGACAATCCAGTTATCCGGAATCTCAAGGCCGTCCTTGCGGGCCTGGACCACCTTCAGGGAGGCGACATTGCTCAAGGCGATATCAAAGAAAAGACTGGGATGGTCTGTAGCCGGTGCGGCATAAGCCAAAGGGTTATTGCCGATGATCATGCTGCGGGCACCGGGAATGGTCATATTGGGATCGACATTGCTGAAGGCAAGACCGATCATCCCTCTCTTGGCCGCCAGATTGGCATAATAGCCGGCTGCCCCGAAATGACAGCTGTTCTTGACCGTCACGAGCGCAATTCCCGCCTGGGCGGCCTTGTCACAGGCCAGTTCCATCGCCTCTACGGCGGGGATCATACCCAGGCTGTTATGAGCGTCAATCACGGCAAAGCCCGAGCCCTCGCGCACCACCTGCGGCTGACCCTTGATATCCGCACCGGCAACCCGGAATTTCCGGATATAGTTGTGGAGGTTCTTGGTCCCGTGTGAATAGGTCCCGAAGGCGTCCGTCGACGAGAGCACATCCGCCACGATTTCTGCGTGACCCCGGTCCATTCCCTCCTGGACCAGTGCTTTCGCGCAAAAGTTTTTCAGATCTTCAATTTTAATATGAGCCATGGATTTTCCCTTCCATCCTGTAAAATTATTTATTTAAGTTACACACCCCAATAGGCAGAAAAACCGCCGTCAATCGGGATAATTGCGCCATTGACAAAGGAGGCCGCATCCGAGCAGAGCCAGATGACCGCCCCGGCCATCTCCTCCGGCTCCCCGTAGCGGGCCATGGGGGTCTTGGCCAGGACCTTCTCACCCCGCGGCGTCGGTGAACCATCTTCATTTTCAAGCAGGTACCTGTTCTGGTCAGTCAGAAGGAAACCGGGGGCAATTGCGTTGACCCT
>DUUZ01000165.1 GCA_012841255.1 Clostridiaceae bacterium | reverse complement strand
TGTCCGCGTGATCGTCCGGGCCCTGCCTGCCGATGTGAGCCAGGAGGCGATTGAGCATGAACTGGTCAAGATCAATCACGACAAGTCCATCCATGGCTGCCTCTTGTTCCGTCCCCTTCCCAAACATCTGGATGAGGAGAAGGTCTGCAACACCCTGAGTCCCCTCAAAGATATCGACGGTATTACCTCCGCCTCCATGGCTTCTGTCTTTACAGGCTCCGGAGCCGGCTATGCCCCTTGCACAGCCAAAGCCGCCATGGCCGTTCTGCACCACAACAAAATCCCCGTCCAGGGAGCCCGGGCCACCGTGATCGGGCGGAGCCTGGTCATCGGGAAGCCGGTCGCCATGATGCTCTTGGGTGAGCATGCTACGGTGACCATCTGCCATACCCGGACCAAAGACCTTGCAGCGGTTGCACGCGAGAGCGATATTATCATCGCCTGTGCAGGGAAAGCCGAAATGGTTACAGCGGATATGGTCTCGCCCGGCCAGACGGTTATCGATGTCGGGATCAATGTGACGGAGGATGGCCGCCTTACCGGTGATGTCGCCTTCGATGAAGTGGCCGCCATTGTGTCCAACATTACCCCGGTGCCACGCGGTGTCGGGTCGGTGACGACAACGGTTCTCATGGAGCATGTGGTAGAGGCTGCCGAGAAATCGATTGAGGCCTGACCGTCAGGAAGAGGTCTGATCTGCGTGTTGACGGGGAGACGGCCTGTTCAGTATAATTCGTGTGTTGTGCCTGTTTATCGGACAGGCTGCAGACAAAAGCCTGTAACGTTGGATAAACGTTGAAATAAAGTACTAGTTTAGGGGGGTTACGATGAAACGTACCTATCAGCCGAAACGCAAGCAGCGCGCTCGCGAACACGGTTTCAGAAAAAGAATGTCGACGGCAGCAGGCCGGCTCGTCCTGAAACGGCGCCGCCTGAAAGGCCGCAAGAAACTCTCAGCTTAACAGAGGTTCCGGACGGTGGCAGCAGGGGAAAGGTTGAAGAGAAATCGCGAATTTTCACGTGTTTACCGTCACGGTTCCTACCAGAAAGGCCATTGGCTGGGGCTTCATGCCCAGCGCCGGAAGGGACTGGCCTCACAGGAACAGCCCCGGGTGGGTTTTACTGTCAGCCGTGTCATCCGGGGGGCAGTTGGGCGAAACAGGGCCAAGCGGCTCCTGCGCGAGGCCTACCGCCTGAGTCAGGTGGACTCCGCTTTGGGCTACGACCTGATCGTGACTGCGCGGTGGAAGGCCGATGAAGAACCCGTCTTCGCTTCCCTGAAAAGGGAAATGGAGGAGTTGCTCATAAGGTCGGGTGCGGCCCGTCCTTTGGAGGCAAGCCAAGAGGACAGCGGCGACTAACGGATAAAATGAGAGAGAAAGCATTGAACTTTACCCAGGCAAGGAGCCGCCGCCCGGCTGACCGGGAGGAACGGCTCTCTTTTGCCGCCACCGTTCTGCTTTCCCTGATCACCTTTTATCAGCGCTATATATCGCCGGCCCACCGGAGCTGCTGCCGCTTTACTCCGACCTGCTCATCCTACGCGGCACAGGCAATCCGAAGCCACGGGGCTTTGAAAGGAACTGGGCTGGGCATTTGGCGCATCCTGCGCTGCCAGCCTCTTTGCAAGGGCGGTTACGACCCCGTCCCGGTCAGAAACACAAGGAAAGACACTTTATGATCCCAATGATTCCGGTTCAGCTCGGTTTGCTGGATCCTCTCTACAGCCTTTTCGGCTGGATTCTCAGCTCTCTTTATACCTGGCTCGGCAGTTACGGCCTGGTCATTATCCTCTTTACCGTCGCCATCCGGCTGGTCCTGATGCCCTTGGGCCTCCGCAGCCAACGCGGAACCCTCCGCCAGCAGATGCTGCAGTCGGAAGTCAACGCGATCAAGAGACGCTATCCGAAAAACCAGGCCCGTGTCCAGGAATTGACCCAGCAGCTCTACAAGGATAACGGCATCTCCATGACCGCCGGCTGTCTGCCCACACTTTTGCAGCTGGCCGTAATCTGGCCCATCATCTACATCTTCCGGGCCCCTTTGCGCTACATCAGCCAGGTCAGTGTCCACAACATCGCCCGCATTGCCGAACTTCTCGAAGGCAAGGGCCTCATGACTGCCGCCCAGGTCAAGAACGTCGCCATGATGGATATCCCTGTCCTGAATGGCCTTCATACTTCCGGGAGTGTCCTCCAGGAATCCGTATCCAATGGTTGGATTGAACTGCCCCAGCTGATCAATACAAAATTCATCGGTATTGACCTGGGCATGACACCCGCCGTCAACCCCCTGAAATGGTTTGGCCCCGACTGGAAGATTCACCTGCCCCTTATCCTGCTTGTCGTCGTCACCATGCTGACCTACTGGCTGCAAATGCTGATCATGAGGAAGAGCACGGCCAAACCGGAAAAGACCAGAGAAGAAAAAGAGCGCGAAAGGGCCAACCCGGCCAAGCGCGGCCAGAATCCCGATCCCGGCGCCGGAATGATGAAGAGCATGAATCTTCTGATGCCCATCATCATGCTCTTTACCATGTTCAGCATGCCCGCGGCCATGTGTCTTTACTGGCTGTTCCAGAATGTGATGTATATCCTTCAGTCCCTGATCGGATATGAGTATTATGTGAAACCGCTCCGCCTGGCCCATGCCGAGGAAGAAGCCGTCTACAACCGTTCCCGGGGACGGACCGCGGACGGAGGCTCTGAGAAAAACGTATGGCAGTCCCTGATCGCCAAGATCAAGGGTGACAGGTCCGGAGAATAGGAAATAAACGCGCGGCGGCGCCGCGCTTCGGATAAGCCCGTAAGAAACAGCCGGGCTTCGTGCATGAGGAGGCACCTTGATGGAACGCTCCATTGAAGTAACAGCAAAAACAGTAGAACTGGCCATCAGCCAGGCCCTGGAGGAACTGGGAGTCAGTGAAGATGTCGCATTGATCGAAGTTCTTGATGAAGGCGAGTCGGGCGGCCTGCTCGGTTTTGGCCGGCGTCCTGCCCGCGTCCGTGTGACCGTTGAGGAAAAAGCGGCCGCAAATGAGAAAGCTCCCGCCGCCCGTAAAGCGGAAGATGAAGATGAAGAATCGGACTGGAAGGTTGCTGAAGGCGACCGCGGATTCGTTGCGGCAGAAAATGCCACCCTTGATTATGTCGAGGCCATACTGTCCGGAGTCGGTATCCATGGCAGGATCGAATCCTATATGGGAGAAGATGAGAGTCTCCACATTGAAATTCTGGGCAGTGACTGCGGAGTCGCTATCGGGCGTCACGGGGAAACCCTGGATGCCATCCAATATCTGACCAATATTGTGGCCAACCGGCATGTCGACGAGCATCTGCGGGTTGTTGTGGATGTGGCAGGCTACCGGAGCCGGCGCGAGCAAAGGTTGCAGCAGCAGGCCCGCCGGACAGCGGAACGCGTCCTGGATACAGGCCGTGAATCACGCTTGAAACCCATGTCGCCGGCAGAACGGCGGATCGTCCACCTGACCCTCAAGAACATGGAGGGGATCACCACCTACAGTGAAGGCGCGGAACCCCGCCGCTATGTCGTGATTTCACCGACTGCAGGTCTGGAGATCATCGGATAGAAAAAGAATGAACTATTTCGAATCCGACACTATTGCGGCATTTTCAACACCGCCGGGCGAGAGCGGCTTGGCGGTGTTTCGCATTTCCGGCCCATCGTCCGGGGCCATCTGCGACGCTCTTTTCAAACCCTACGGCCAGAACCCCGTCAAGCCATCCGCCATGGCTGGCTACACTATGGCACCGGGGATATGGGCCGGTGCGGATGAAATTGTCCTGGCCTGTTTCAAAGCCCCCCATTCCTATACCGGCGAAGACGTTTACGAATTGTCCTGTCATGGCGGCCAGGCCGTCCGGCAGGCAGTCATGGACAGCACCCTTGCAGCCGGTGCCC
>DUUZ01000164.1 GCA_012841255.1 Clostridiaceae bacterium | reverse complement strand
GTCCAGAAGCCACCCGGGCCTGGTCCGCCGCCTCTTTGAACAGGAAGTTCCGGAGATCGGGGCGGGGATCGTGGAGATCATCAACATCGCCCGCGAAGCCGGCTCACGGACCAAGATGGCCGTGACCAGCCACGACTCCAACATCGACGCCGTCGGCGCCTGTGTGGGACAGCGGGGCGTCCGGGTCCAGTCGGTCATCACCGAACTGAACGGCGAGAAGATCGACATCATCGAGTGGAGCTCCGACATCACCGAGTTCATCTCAGCCGCCCTGTCACCCGCCCGCGTCATCCGCGTGGTGCTGGATGAGGATGAGCAGAGCGCGCGGGTGATTGTGGCCGATCACCAGCTGTCGCTGGCCATCGGCAAGGAAGGACAAAATGCAAGGCTTGCCGCCAAACTGACCGAATGGAAGATCGACATCAAGAGCGAAACCCAGTATCGGGAGATGCTGGAGGCGGCCTGGATGTCCGACTTTGATGAAGCCGTTGCAGCCGATGAGCTGGAACGCGGCGAATATTTGGACGAAGACGGCTATAGTGATGAGGAGTCCGAAGAGGAACTGGTCGTCACGGACGGTCAGTCGGCGGCCGAATACCTGAATATGCTCTCCGATACCCTGGAATCATTGGGTGAGGAAGAGCCGGAGACGGAAGCTTGAGAAAAGAACCGGAACGGACCTGCGTCGGATGCCGGGGGATCTTTTTGCAAAAGGATCTGATCCGGATCGTCGCAAATAAAGAGGGCCAGGTTTCTATTGATGACACCGGCCGTAAGCCGGGGCGGGGCGCCTACCTGTGTCAGGATCAGGACTGCCGGGCCCGGGCCAGGAAAAGACAATCATTGCAGCGGGCATTGCGGTGTCCGGTGCCGGAAACAATATGGATCGACATCGATCAGGCGGTAACGGCCTTACAGGACAAAGGGGAGGAATGAGCTGAGTATGGCGAAACGAGAAGAAGCAAATTCAGGGCTCATGTCAGGATTTATTACGGAAGAAGAGCTGGAAAGGCAAAGACGGGAGCAGGAAGATTTCGAGGCTTTTGTCGAAGCTGAAGCGCCGCCCGCGCCGCCTGCACCCGAACCCGAACCGGAAGACCTTGAGCCGTCACCCGATCAGGATTTAAGAGACCTGCCCACCCCCTCAACCATTGATATCCAGGGGATCTCCGGCAAGGTTATCCCCGGGGTTATTAAGATTGTGAAAAAGCCCAAAGTGGAAGCCGAACCTGTGCCGGAGCCGGAAGCTGCGCCTGCAGTTGTGGCAGAAGCCCCGGTGGAAGTGAAACCTGCAGCTGAACCTGCAGTTTCTGTCCAGGCAGAGCCCCCGGCTCCTCCTGCGCCCCCGGTTGCTGAAGTCAAGGCCCCGGCGCCTCCCAAGGCTGAGCCCGAAAAGCCCAAGCCTGCGGCAGAAGCGGCCGTCAAGGCCAAGCCGGAAGTCAAGGAGAAGCCTGCTGCCAAAGCGGAGGAAAAAACCGTTAAAGTTGAAAAACCGCCTGTTAAAAAGGCTGAAAAACCCCTGGAGAAACCGGCGGCTGCCAAGCCTCTTCCGGTTCCCGAGAAAAAAGAAGCGCCAAAAAGGGAAGCCCCCAGAAAGGCGCCTGCCAAGCCCAGGCCTCTGAGCGTGGCCGAGCGGTCCCTGCCCATTACTGAGCAGATTACGACCCCCGAGCCTCAGGCTCCGGCCGCACCTGCGGCCAGCCGGCCTGTGCCCCTGACGACCGCCGACGGCAAACCGTTGCGCGCCCAGCGGGGCAGTTATGTCGGTGCCGGCAGCGATATCCCGGCCGTCGAGCGCCAAAGGCCTCCCAGGCCCACCGGTCCCCGCGAACAGCGGGACGACCGCCGTCCGGCCCCCCAAGGCCGGCCGGCATCCGCGCCCAGGAGCCGGCCCCAGGGTTCGCCCGGCATGGCGCCTCCCATCCCGCCGCCTGAAGCGGCACCCGATGCGGGCAAGCCCGGCGCCTCCCGCAAAAGCCAGAGAAGCCGGACCCGCAAGGACGACTACCGCGACCGCGGCCGCCGCGAGCAGGCCGAGACTCTGGACCGGGGCGGAAGACGCCGCCGGGGCAGACCGGCAGAGCAGGCAAGCGAACAGCCCAAGCGGGTTGTTGCCCAGCTGACCAAGGTCACCCTGCCCGGTACCCTGACCGTCAAGGAGCTGGCCGAAGCCCTGAAGAAGACCACCACCGACGTCATCATGAAACTCATGGGACTGGGCGTCATGGCGGCCATCAACCAGGAGATCGACTACGATACCGCAGCCATCATCACGGCTGAATTCGGCATTGAGAGTGAGCGCCTGGTGGAAATCACCGAGGAAGACATCCTCTTTGACGAAACCGTGGACGCCGACGAGGATCTGGTCGCCCGCCCGCCGGTTGTCGTGGTCATGGGCCACGTCGACCACGGCAAGACCTCCATCCTGGACTATATCCGGGAATCCTCCGTGACCGCAGGCGAAGCCGGCGGCATCACCCAGCATATCGGGGCCTACTCGGTCAATGTCAGCGGACGGACCATCACCTTCCTGGACACCCCCGGCCATGAGGCCTTTACCACTCTGCGCGCCCGGGGCGCCCAGGTCACCGACATCGCCATCCTGGTTGTCGCGGCCGACGACGGCGTCATGCCGCAGACGGTCGAGGCCATCAACCACGCCAAGGCCGCCGACACCGAGATCATTGTCGCCATCAATAAAATTGACAAGCCCACGGCCGACGTCGAACGGGTCAAGCGGGAGCTTGCCCAGTACGGCCTCATGGGTTCTGACTGGGGCGGCCAGACCACCATGGTCCCTGTCTCAGCCAAGACCGGCCAGAACATGGACGAGCTCCTGGAGATGATTCTGCTCACCGCAGACGTCCTGGATCTTCGGGCCAACCCCGACCGCCAGGCCAAGGGCACCGTCATCGAGGCCAAGCTGGATCCCACCCGGGGTCCCATCGCCACCATCCTGGTCCAGCGGGGAACGCTGCGCCAGGGGGATGTCGTCGTAGTCGGTTCGACCATCGGCCGCATCCGCATGATGAACAACGACCGGGGCCAGGCGATCGAAGCGGCCGGACCTTCCACCCCCGTGGAGATCACGGGCCTTGCCGGCGTACCGGAGGGCGGGGACACCCTCTACCAGGTGGAGAACGGACGGGTCGCCCGTGACCTGGTCGACAAGCGCCGGACCGAGGAACGGGAGTCGGCACTTCGCCAGACCTCCCGCATGTCGCTTGAGAAACTCTTCGACCGCATGGGCGACGAAGAAGTCATCGACCTCAACATCATCATCAAGGGCGATGCCCAGGGTTCCGTCGAAGCCATGACCTCCTCCATGGAGAATCTGTCCAACGACAAGATCCGGGTGCAGGTCATCCACGGGGCCGTCGGCGCCATCACCGAGTCGGACATCCGTCTGGCCGAGGTGGCCAACGCCATCATCATCGGCTTCAACGTCCGCCCCGCCGCCACAGCGGCCCAGGTGGCCCAGGATTCCGATGTGGACATCCACATGTACCGGGTCATCTACGAGGCCATCGAAGAGGTCGAACGGGCCATGAAGGGCCTTCTGGGACCGGTCTTCAAGGAAGTGGTCGTGGGACATCTGGAAGTCCGGGAAGTCTTCCACGCCTCCAGCGTCGGCACAATCGCCGGCTGCTATGTCACAGACGGCCGGATCAACCGCAACGATAGCGTCCGGCTCCTTCGGGACGGGGTTGTCATCTACGAAACCAAACTGGCCTCACTTCGCCGTTTCAAGGACGATGTCCGGGAAGTGGCCGCAGGCTACGAGTGCGGAGTCAGCCTGGAGAGATTCAACGACATCAAGGTGGGGGACCATATCGAGGCCTACACCATGAGGGAGGAGGAGGCCGATGCGTAACCGTTCTGACCGTATGGGCGACGAAATCCGCAGGATCATGGCCAGCCTGGTCCCGCGCCGCTTGAATGACCCCAGAATCAACGAGAATGTCTCTATTACCGCGGTGGACCTGTCCCGTGACCTGGGCAATGCCCGGATCTACTACAGCGTCTACGGCGACGACAAGGCCCGGGAGGGCGTCCAGGCCGCCTTCGAAAAAGCCAAGGGCTTTTTGCGGACGGAGCTGGCCTCCCAGATGCGGTCCAGAAAGGTCCCCCGCCTTCACTTCATCGAAGACCGGAGCATCCGGGAAGGCGAGGCCATGGACGAACTGATCCGCAAGGTCCGTGAACAGGACGAAGCTGCTGCCCGGAGGCGGCAGGAGGAGGAGCAAGATGAAACAGTCCCGGGAGGCGGGGAACCGACTGCTTGAGATTGTGCTCGATCTGGCCGGCGTGGAAGGACACATCGGCCTTTTTCCGCATGAGCGCTTTGACGCCGATGCCATCGGCGCCTCCGTTGCCCTTGCCCGCAGCTTTGAGAAGCTGGGTCTGAAGACCAGCGTCATCGCAGGCGAGGAGGTGCCGGACTCCCTGTCCCACCTGCCCGGCCTGGAAGACCTGATTGTCTTTTCGGACGAATATGATTGCCCGGTCTTTGACCTGGCCCTGGCCATCGACTGCCATGAGGCCGGCCGCATGGGCCTGCGGGGGGACTGCTTCTTGAAGACTCCGCTCCGGGGTGCCATTGACCACCATGTCTATACAGAGGACCTGGGATTTTTGGACCTGATCGACCCCGCAGCCTCCTCGTCCTGTGAACTGGCCTTCGAACTCATCTGGGACCTGGAGATGCACCTGGGCCGTCCCATATTGGATCAGACCACCGCCATCCTGCTCCTGGCCGGTGTCATCACCGACACCGGACGCTATGCCTATAGCAACACCACGCCCCTGGTACTCCGCCAGGCGGCTCTCTTGATGGAACGCTTCCCCGATCTCGATCTGGCGGAACTCCACTACAATCTCTACGACCGGACCAGCATCCCCCGCCTGCAGATCAAGGGGGATATCTTCTCCACCATCACCACGTCAGCCGACGGCCGGATCATCCTGGCCCACGTCACCCAGGCCATGCTGAAAAGACGGGGAGCCCCGGACGACGAACTGTCCAACCTGGCCTCCGAAATCCGGGCGGCCGACAATGCCGCCGCTGTCTTCCTGCTGATCGAAACCGAAAGCGGGGACATCCGGGTCAGTATCCGCTCCAACAGCTGCTTTGACTCTGCGGCCTTTGCCCTGGGCTACGGCGGGGGCGGCCATGTGAAAGCGGCCGGCATGACCCTGACCGGGATGACCATGGAGGAAGCCCTGGCCCGCATGGGCAAGGAAGCCGGTGAGTGGCTTTGGGCCTGCTCGAGAGAAGGCGGCCATGAATGACGGCGCCGGCAGACGGACTCATCCTTGTCGATAAACCGGAAGGCCTGACCTCAGCCGCAGTCGTCTCCCGCCTGCGCCGCTATCTGAAGATGCGCCGGGTCGGCCACACCGGCACCCTGGACCCCTTCGCCACCGGCGTCCTGCCCATCTGCTTCGGCAGGGCCACGGGAGCCGCAGGCTACCTTCTGGGCTGGGACAAAAGCTACCGGGCCGAAATCCTCCTGGGCCAGTCCACCGACACCATGGACTCGGAAGGAGAGATTCTGGAAGAAGCCCCCCGCAAAGACCTTGTTTCCTTCTTTGAATTTGAACGCATCCAGCCCCTTGTTTCCGGGCTGACCTCGGAGACCCGCCAAAGGGCCCCTTTATACTCCGCCGTTAAAATTGACGGCAAACCCCTTTACAAATATGCCCGCCAGGGCCAGGAAGTCGACCGGCCCGTCCGGGACATCCGGGTCTACCGTTCAAAACTGATCAGTGTTACCGCCCCCGGGGACGGCTGCCCCCGCCTGACCGTGGAGATGACGGTCAGCTCCGGTACCTATATCCGCTCTTTGGCGGATCTTCTGGGCCGGAAGCTGGGTGTCTTTGCCCATGCCACGGCGCTCCGCCGTCTGTCGGTCGGCCGCTTCGACCTGGAGCGGGCAGTCCCCCTGGATCAGCTGGAGGCGCTTTTTACCGCATGCGGGGAAGACGGGGACCGCTTCCGCCAGGCCATCCAGGAGCGGGGCTGGATTTTACCTGTGGGTTCGGTCTTTTTGGACTGGCCCCGCATGGATCTGAAGGCCGGGGAAGCGCTGGATCTGACCTACGGCCGGACCATCGCATCCGTTCTTTCCGATACTTCGGAAGCCGCTTTTTTTTACCGGGACCAGCTGGTGGCCGTCGGAACCGTGACTGCCGGCCAGGCCCGGGTTAAACGGGTCTTTTTGACCCCTGATGAGATCGAGAAGAAAGACCAAGCAAGATGACTATTTACCGGAGTCTGAAAAATGTTGACCAAAGGCCCAGAGGAATTGCCCTGGGCGTCTTCGACGGAGTCCACCAGGGCCACCTGGAACTGATCCGCCGCATGCAGGAAGCCTCTGCAAAAAAGGGGCTGGCATCCTCCGTCTTCACCTTCTCTTATGAAGACGGCCTGGATTTCGGAGGCCGGGTCATCGGCCGCGAGTTTTTGACCACGGAAGAAGAAAAGATCGCCATCTTCCGGGAACTGGGAGTCGAGGATATCTTTTTGATCCCCCTGGAAGAAGACTTCCAGCACTTATCTCCCTTCGATTTTCTGGACCAGGTCATTGCAGGGGATCTCTCGGGCCGCCTGCTGGCCGTGGGGGCCGACGCCCGCTACGGCTGGAAGAGCGAGGGGGATGTGGACTACCTGCTGGATTTTGCCGCCCGGCGGGATCTGGAGCCCCTGATCATGGGGGATATTGACTTCCAGGGCGAGAAAATCTCCAGCACCCGGATCCGGCAGTCCCTGGCAGAAGGACGGCTTGATGAAGCCACGGCCATGATGACCCGGCCCTTCCGGCTTGAGGGCACCGTCATTCCCGGCAGAAGACTGGGGACCACATTGGGCTTTCCCACGGCCAACATGCTTTATCCGGAGCATTCGGCCCTCCTGCGCTTCGGTGTCTACCAGACCCGGGTCCGGGTCCGGGGCCAGGACTTCCCGGCCGTGACCAGCGTCGGCATCGCGCCCTCGGTCCACCGGGACCGGCGGGACACCCTGATCGAGTCCTATCTCTACGATTTTTCAGGGGATCTTTACGGGGAAGAGGCCCGGGTTGAGTTTGTGGCCTTCACCCGGGACGAACTGGATTTCCCCAGCCTGTCCGAACTCAAGGCCCGGATCGACCAGGACTTGATCCAGGTCCGCGCCATGCACGGCCTGTGATAAAATAGCACTGCTTGGGAGGAGCCCCCTTATGAAATACAATGTATCTTTTCCCGGACTGGGCATCGAGAATCTGAGGATCGGCCGGGAAGCCTTTCAAATCAGTCTTTTCGGCAATGACCTGACGGTCTACTGGTACGGACTGACCTTCACCCTGGGCATGGTCCTCTGTATTGTGCTGGCCATGACCCGGGCCAAGAAATATGATTTCACCAAGGACGATGTCCTGGACTACTTCCTGTGGATGATCCCCTTCATCATGGTGGGGGCCCGGGCCTATTACGTGGCCTTTGAGTGGGAATACTTCAAGGGTTCCATCTTCAGGATCCTGGACTTCCGCCAGGGCGGCCTGGCCTTCTACGGGGGCGTCATCGGGGGCATCGTGGCCCTTCTCATTGCCGCCCGGGTCAAGAAGACCAAGGCCCACCGGATCATGGATTATCTGGCGGTCCTCCTGCCTCTGGGCCAGGGCATCGGCCGCTGGGGCAACTTCTTCAACCAGGAGGCCTTCGGCACCAATACCAGCCTGCCCTGGGGCATGATCAGCGAGGGCACCCGCCAGGGCCTGGCCGCCCTGAATGCAGATCCGGCCAACCCCCTGCCGGGCCTGGACCCCAACCTGCCGGTCCACCCCACTTTCCTTTATGAGTTTTTGGCCAACATGCTGATCTTCGTCATCCTCATCTTTGTATTGAAGAAGCAAAAGCGACCCTGGACCACCGTCCTGACCTACTTCTTCCTCTACGGCATCGTCCGCTTCTTCGTGGAAGGCATCCGGACCGATGCGCTCATGTTCACAGCCTTCGGCCAGACCTGGCGGATCTCCCAGGTCCTGTCGGCCGCCATGGTGGCAGGCTCCATCCTCCTCTACATCTTCATAGGCATCTATGAGAAGAGGCGGCAGCGCCTGATCGCCTCCCTGGCCCCCGGGGCCGCCACGGTCACCCGGATTGAAAAAATCACCGGGACCCGGGACTGATGGACTGGACTGACGGATCCATGAGGCGGACGGGGACTGCCAAGAAGTCCCGGGCCGACCTCTTCTTCCAAATGCTGGACTACAAGATGCTGGTCCCTGTTCTGGCGCTGGTCATCATCGGCCTGGTGGTTTTGAACACGGTCCTGGCCAAGGGCTACGGGGCGGTCATCTTCGACTATCCCATGAACTTCTACAAGCAGATCGCCGCCGTCCTGATCGGCATGGTCTTGGCCTCGTTGCTCTGCCTCTTCGAACCGCCCACCATGCGGCTGATCGGAGGGGCCATCTACGTGGTCAGCATCCTTTTGCTCATCTATGTCAAGATCGACGGCTACCGGCCGGTTGCCGGGGCCGACAGCTGGATCCGCCTGCCTCTTTTCGGCTCCTTCCAGCCCTCGGAACTGTCCAAGATCGGGGTGGCCATGGTGGCCGGACCCGTCTTCGCCGCCATGAAGAGGGGAGAGCTGTCCGCCTTCCGGGGCTTCGCCCGGATCGCCTTCATCTACGGCCTGCCCTTCCTCTTCGTGATTACGGAGCCGGACCTGGGGACCAGCCTGGTCCTCCTCTTCATGTTCCTGTCCACCACCTTTGTCTGGGGGGTCCGCTGGCGGACCATCATCCTCTCTTTATCGGGGACCGTCTTTCTCCTCATCCCCCTGGCCTGGCAGTTCATCCTCAACTCCTCCCAGAAGGAGCGGATCATGACTTTCCTCTTCCGGGGCTATGACAAGTCCGCCTCCTACCATATCGACCAGTCCATTGCAGCCGTGGCCTCGGGCGGCCTGACCGGCAACCAGGGGAGTACGGTCAGCGTCCCGGTCAAGGAATCCGACTTCATCTTCACCGCCATCTCCGAGCAGCTGGGCCTGATCGGAACCAGCCTCATCATGCTCCTGGCCGTCTACTTCATCGTCCACACCCTGCGGGTGGCCGGCAAGGTCTCCGAGCGTTCGCCGGATGAATCCTATATCATGGTGGCCCTGATCGCCAGCGTCTCCTTCCACTTCATCGAGAACATCGGAATGACCGTGGGACTTCTCCCCATCACCGGCATCCCCCTGCCTTTCATCAGCTACGGGGGTTCGGCCATGGTGACCAACTTCATGCTTTTGGGAGTTCTGCTCAACTATTCCCTCAACCACAATACCTACAGTCTCTAACTCTCCTTTTTTAAGCTGATTTTTCTTGGAGGCGGGTCATTCCGGCCCTTTTTTTGCAACTTTTGTCTGAAATGTGGAGGAAAGTGGAAGGTATTGACATCTTAGTGGTGATTTGTGGTAGAATGCATATCAATATAGGAGGAGGAGTGTCGTGGCTCGTTATACCCATACCGTAGATACGAAAGGGCGCGTGATCGTGCCGGCGAAACTCCGCGAAAAACTCGACGGTTCGCTGATCGTGACCCAGGGAATTGACCAGGGTTATCTGGCTGCCTACACGCCCGATCAGTTTGAAGCCATCAAGGAACAAATCCTCAACAATTCCAGCACCGGCTATGAAATCCGTAAACTGAAAAGAGATGTCCTCGGGGCATCGACAGTCTGTGAATTTGACGGTCAGGGCCGCATGTCGGTCCCGGCCTTCCTCTGGAAGCACATCGGGGTCGATCCCGGTCAGGAAATCTGCTTCATCGACGTATTTGACAAAATCGAAATCTGCTCCCAGGCCTTCTTCGACCAACAGCAGGAGGATGAAGGTTCCCTGGCAGACATGGACTTGACCGGCTATGACATCCGCGGATTATAACGCCTGGCACCGGCCCGTTCTCCTTGACGAGACCATAGAGGCCCTTGCCGTCCGGCAAGACGGCCTCTATGTTGATCTGACCGCCGGAGGCGGCGGCCACAGTGCTGCCATCCTGGAGAAACTGGGCGGGGCGGGGAGACTCTTTTCCGCCGACCGGGACAAGGAATCCCTGGCCGTCTGCCAGGAACGCCTGTCCCAAGTTGAGACGGAAGGATCCTTTCAAACCATCCACGCCTCCTTCAGCGACTTCCCCCGCTGGCTGGATATCGAGGCCGGCCGCGCGGCAGACGGGCTCCTGGCTGACCTCGGAGTCAGCTCCCGCCAACTGGACCGCGGCGAACGCGGTTTTTCGTATTTAAAGGACGGCCCCCTGGACATGCGGATGAACCAGGAAGAAGGGCAGTCGGCGGCTGAACTCTTGGCTCTTATCCCAGAAGAAGAACTGATCGCCCTCCTCCGCCTCTACGGCGAAGAGCGCTACGCCTCCTCCATCGCCCGCTCCATCGTCAAGAGGAGGGAGGAGGGCCCCATCACACGGACCCTGGATCTGGCCGACATCGTGGCCTCTGCCGTTCCCTCCCGGGTGCGGCGGGAGGGAAACCCTGCCAGGCAGACCTTTCAGGCCCTCCGCATGGCTGTCAACCGCGAACAGCAGGAACTGGCCCATCTTCTCATGGAGCTGCCCCGGGTCATGGCCCCGGGCGGCCGGGCCGTCTTTATCAGCTTCCACTCCCTGGAGGACCGCATGGTCAAGCAGGCCATGCGCCGCTGGCAGGACCCCTGTGAATGCCCCCGGGATTTTCCGGCCTGCATCTGCGGCAAGAAGGCCCTGGGAAGAATCGTGACCGCCCGCCCGGTGGCAGCATCCGAAGAGGAATTAGCCGCCAATCCCCGGTCAAGAAGTGCCCGGCTGCGCGCCTTTGAATTTGGAGGGACCGCCTCATGAGTTATTACCAGGATGGCAATCTGGCCCGGAAAGTTGCAGTTCCCTACGCCGTGCCCAAGGTCCGGACCACACCGCCGGATGTCAAGGAAGCCCAAAAGAAAGCCAGAAGGGAACAGCTGCAAAAGGAGGCGGATATTCGCTCCCAATATAAAGCGGTCGGCAGAACACATGCCCGGACGGTCCTGCGCCTGGTCACTCTCTTCATGGTCCTGGCTGCGGCCGTCGGCTTCATTGTTCTCAGAAATGCAAGAATCACCGAGATGAGCTTTGTGAACGCCGGCCTGAAAAGGCAGATCGGTGAACTGGATAAACAAAATGGCCTGATCGAAGACCGGGTGGCCGCCAAAGCCTCCTTCCAGGTCACCCGGGATCAGGCCGCCGAAGAACTGGGCATGCAGAAGGCCTCGGCCGATCAGATCCGCTACATATCAGCGGCCCAGCTCCGGCTTCCGGCCTCGGGTGAACTGGATACAGAGGCTTTGATGTCGGATCTGGAATGCGCCCGGACCATCGAGAACTGGGTCCGGGACAATTGATCTTTGGGAAGGCGGGAATTTTCTATGAAGGGGCAACAGAACGATAAGACGAAAGGAAGTCCGAACGTAATGAGGTCATTTTCCTTTTTTGACTTCAAATTAATGACGCTTCTTCTGGTCTTTATCCTGATCGCCGTCCCCATCGTCAGCAGCTTCTACCGCCTTCAAATCACGGAGCACGAGGTGCTTGCGGCCAAGGCCGCCAGCCAGCAGTTCGTCACCCAGACAGATCTTCCCCGCCGGGGCATGATTCTTGACCGGAATGGTTATCCTCTTGTCATGTCATCTTATGTCTACCGGGTAGGCATGACTCCGGGGGATGTC
>DUUZ01000021.1 GCA_012841255.1 Clostridiaceae bacterium | reverse complement strand
TATCCGCCGAAGGGGTAGGGAGTGGTCAGCCCGGCATCTTCGTAGTAGCCGTCAAAGGTCATGCCCGGCTTGGAAATAAGGGCTTCCGCAGCGGGTGTCAGAGGCTGGACGGCATCGCTGCCCGTAATATTCTTGGAGAACATGACCTTGTCAGTCTCGGGATCGATGTACTCCACCCGGCCCTGGGGAACCCAGCGGGCGTAGAGGGTCATATCTTCCTGCACCCGGTCAGTTTCAAAGTCCCAACGGTCCGCTTCGCTGAAGGAATAGGCAGGGTTGCCGTCCTCGTCCGTAATATCTTCCTTGGCCGTATACCAGCCTGCCAGGATATAGCCGTCTCTGACCGGCTCAATCAGCATATTGGTCGAACCCGAGGGTTTAAAAATGTAGGAGTTCTTCATATAGAAGGTCTCCCGGATTCCCCGGTTGTTGACCACACCGCCCAGGGCATCGTAGGTCACCAGGCAGTCAAAGCCCCAGTCCCCCGGATTGGGCGGTTTCCCCGCCGTGGCACAGCCTCCGAGAAAGAGGCTGGCGGCCAGGATCAGGATGATCAGGATAAGGGGCTGCCGTAATCTATTGTTCTTCATGGATGAAAATCCCTCCATACTGGTTATGTTCACTTCCTATTTGAACCACACCTTGATGCAAAACAAGATAAAAAGAGCAAAGCCGCCGAAAACGATGAGTCCGAAAACAAGGTAGGAGGAAATAATCCCCAGGATCATCCCGGCGTATTCACGCGGCGTCAGTTTGACGTCGGGTTCCCGTTCCGCCCTCGCTTTTCGCGCCTGGGCATTCCGCCTCCAGAAAAGGGGGCCGGGCATCCCGTCGACACTCATGTCGGCGATGACTCTGCCGTCGTCAGCAAATTCTTTTTTCTTGTCTTTCTCTTCCAAGTTATCCTTCCGATCAGTCCTGGCTGTACAGGTGACAGGCGACGAAATGGTTGTCTTCGTATTCCTTGAACTTAGGCGCAATCTCGGCACAGATGGGCATGACACTGGGGCAGCGCGTCCTGAACTTGCAGCCTGAAGGCGGGTTGATGGGGCTGGGAATATCTCCCTTGAGGACGATCCGGTTCATCTTGACATCCGGGTCCGAGACGGGAACTGCCGACAGCAGCGCCTTGGAGTAGGGATGCATGGGGTTGGCGAAGAGTTTCTTCTTGTCCCCCATTTCCATCATATTGCCTAGGTACATGACGCCGACGGTGTCGGAAATGTATTCGACCACCGACAGGTCATGCGAGATGAAAAGGTAGGTGTAGCCGAACTCTTCCTGAAGATCCTTCAGGAGATTGATGATCTGGGCCTGAATGGAGACGTCCAGGGCGGACAGGGGTTCGTCCGCGATAATGAAGCGCGGATTCAGGGCCACCGCCCGTGCAATACTGATCCTCTGCCTTTGCCCGCCCGAGAATTCGTGGGGGTAGCGGTAGAAGTACTGGGGCTGCAGGCCGCAGTCACGCATGACCTTCAGGATATAGGACCGGTAGCGGTCCTTGGGAACAATGTTGTGCTCCTTGACCGCTTCCCCGATGATCTCGCCGATGGGCAGGCGGGGCGACAGGCTGGAATAGGGGTCCTGGAAGATCATCTGCATTTCGGGACGCATCTTCCGCAAAGCTCTTTTGGGGACCTTGGCCAGATCCTGGCCGTCAAAGAGGACCTGTCCGCCCGTCACGTCGTGAAGGCGCAGGATGGTCCGGCCGACGGTTGTCTTGCCGCAGCCCGATTCCCCCACCAGCCCCATGGTGGTTCCGCGCTTGATGTTGAAGGAGATATCATCGACAGCCTTTACAAATACGCGGCCCTTGCCCAGGGTAAAGTTGGAAACCGGGTAATATTTCTTAAGGTTCTTGACCACCAGGATGTCGTCTTCAACCTTGTTTTCAACTAACTTTTGATCTGTCATCATGCTCTACCTCAAGCTCTCTAGAACATCTTCTTCATGCAATATTACGTCGCTGTACAAGAAGCAGGAAGCGGAGTGATCTTCATTGAAAGGCGTGATGCCCGGGTAGTACTCATGACAGATGGGCATGGCCTGTTCGCAGCGGTTGCAGAAATAGCAGTGGTCGGGCATGTTGATGGGGTTGGGGACCTGGCCTCTGATACTGTAGAGTCGGTCGCCGACCATCTCCCCGCCCGGTTTGGATTTCATCAGACCCACCGTATAGGGGTGTTTGGGATGGTGGAAGATTTCCCGGACCGTCCCCTGCTCGATAATGCGGCCGGCATACATGACAACGACATAGTCGGCCATCTCCGCGATTACTCCGAGGTCATGCGTGATGAACATGATGCTTCCATTGAACTCATCCTTGATGTCCCGCAAAAGCTCCAGGATCTGGGCCTGGATGGTAACGTCCAGGGCGGTCGTCGGTTCGTCGGCGATGACCAGCCTGGGGTTGCAGGCCAGAGCCATGGCAATCATGACCCGCTGGCGCATGCCGCCGGACAGTTCGTGGGGGTAGCTGTTGTAGATCTTCTCAACATCCGCGATTCCGACCAGGTTCAGCATCTCGATGGAGCGTTCCTTGGCGGCTTCCGCTGTCTCCCGCTCCTTATGGACCAGAAGGACCTCATCCAGCTGTTCCCCGATCTTGAAAACAGGATTCAGACTGGTCATGGGCTCCTGGAAGATCATGGCAATATCCTTGCCGCGGATCTTCAGCATCTGATCCCGGGGCATCTTGGCAACGTCATAGGTTTTACCATTGCTGGCTTTATAGCGGATGCTGCCCGAAACAATCTGGCCTGTGGGGGCCTGGACCAGCTGCATCAAGGACAGGCTGGTGACCGACTTGCCGCAGCCGGACTCGCCGACCACGCCTACGATCTTGCCCTGGGGGATATTGAAGGTGACGCCGTTGACCGCCTTGACGGTTCCGACATCGGTAAAGAAGTAGGTGTGCAGCTCATCGAACTCCACCACATTATCCGGGTCCTTCATTTCGGTCAGATACTCTTCTTCGGAGACATTCTTGCGGGCCTTCTCGCGTTCGAAGCGCTTGATGATCCGGTTGTTATCCTTGCTGATCTGCCGTTCTTCCCTCACGGTCAAATAGACAGAGTCGTCAATACCCTCTATTTTTTTACGTTGAAATAACTTTATCCGTGCCAAAGTCGTTACCTACCTTTTCATTCTGGGATCAAAGGCATCCCGGAGTCCGTCACCCATGAAGCTGAAGCCCAGAACTGCGACGACAATGAAAATTCCTGCCGGCACCCACATATTGGGGTAGTTGGCCAGAATTTCCTGCCCCTTGGAGGGGTCTGCCAAAGCGATCATGGAACCCCAGGCCGCCTTGGGGAAGGGAACACCCAGTCCCAGGTAAGACAGCGTGGATTCGTAAAGGATGATGCCGCCCAGGCCCAGGGTCGCACTGACGATCAGCTGGGGCATGGCATTGGGCACCAGATGCTTGAATATTTTTTTGAGGGCGCTGATTCCCGTTGTTTCGGCCGCCATCATGTACTCCTGTTCCCGGAGCATAAGGATCTGGCCGCGGACCAGGCGGGCGGTGCCCGTCCAGCCCATAAGCGTCAGGAAGGCCATCAGATAGTAGATCCGGTGTTCTGCTGCAATACCCTCGATGGAACTGATGGTCGCCGACAGGATCAGGATGATGGGCAGGCCGGGCAGGCTTGCGAAGATATCCACAATCCTCATGATCAGCTGATCCACCCACTTTCCGAAATAGCCCGCCAGGCCTCCCAGAAGAACTCCGATCAGGGTCTCCAGAATAATGACAATGAAGGAGATAACAAGGGAGATCCGGCCGCCGTACATGAGGCGGGTCAGGATGTCGAAGCCCGAGGTATCCGTGCCCAGCCAGTGGTCTTTTGAAGGGGGTGCCTTGAATTTGACCTCCGTCCGGGATTTATCGTAATAGGTGTAGGGTTTTCCGTCAGGCCCTTCAAAGTCAGCCTGGGAAACCATTTCCGAGTCTCTTTCAATCTTGAAGACCTGGGTCTCTTTGTATTTCCATGTCGCATTGATGATCCAGGGTCCGACAAAGGAGAAGACAAAGACGAAAATCACCATAACCAGACCTGCGATGGACAGCTTGCTCTTGAAGAAGCGCTTGGCCACCATCCGGCCCGGGGAGATCACCCGGAAGTTTTCCTCAAACCCCGTCTCGACGTGGTCCTCCATGTCGACATACTGTTGTTTTTTGTTCTTATCGTTGTTCATTTCCATTTCGAGCTCCTCCCCTCTATGACAATTTGACCCGGGGGTCGACCACCATGTACATCAGGTCGGACAAGAGCATGCCCATAACCG
The DNA here is from genome assembly GCA_012841255.1 of Clostridiaceae bacterium. Lineage (GTDB taxonomy): Bacteria > Bacillota > Clostridia > Saccharofermentanales > DTU023 > UBA4923. The sequence continues at coordinate 326 of DUUZ01000021.1, read as the reverse complement.
TCAGGATGGCCAGGAACATGTTATAGCCCATGATGAATGGGATATCCCCCTGCTGGGTGGCCCGCAGGGCCATATACCCAATTCCGGGTATGGCAAAGACCGTTTCAGTAATCATGGCACCGCCGAAAAGACCGGGCAGCATGCCGGAAAGTGTCGTTACCAGGGGAATCATGGTATTGCGAAATGCGTGTTTATAAGTAACCGTACGCTCGGAGAGCCCCTTGGCCCGCGCCGTACGGATGTAATCCGAGTTCAGGACTTCCAGCATATTGGTCCGGGTGAATTTCATGACTCCGCCGACCCCGAGCAGGGTCAGAACCGCAATG
>DUUZ01000163.1 GCA_012841255.1 Clostridiaceae bacterium | reverse complement strand
GATGACCTTCTCGTCTTTCAGGCTGTAGGTATTGAGGCTCTGCTCGCCCAGCATGTTGATGATCTGGCGGGTGCAGAGCATGCCGGCCGCATTGGCCTCCTTGGTGGGAACGCCCACGGCTTCATGAGGGGTCTTGACGATGACCTTGGTGGCGTGGGAAAGTGCGGCAACCGCACTGCCCCAGGAAATGACGGCATAGGCCTGGGATTCCTCCTGGGGGAAGCCCCCCATCCACTGGTGGAGAACCGTGGTCACATGGACATCCCCGTAGCCGTATTTTCGCAGATACTCCTCGGTCAGGCTCTGCAGGACCTGGACGGCCGCCACATCCTGGACCAGATTGCCGCACTGACCGTAGCCCACCGTAATATTCTTGACGCCCTGCTCGGCAGCCAAAAGGCTTTCAATGATGGCCACACTGTGGGAGATGAAGGGCGGCACCAGGGTCCCGGTCAGGGGGCCGTAGGGTTCCCGGTTGATGGGGCAGCCCGCCTCCTCATAAAGGCCGGTCAGCCGGTCCACATACTGCCAGTCCCGGATGGTGGTCTCCAGGGGGACATCCTTGGCGTAGGGAATATTGTAGGAAATACCGCCCCCCTCATAGCTGGTGTAGCCGCCGGCATAGGAGATCTCGGTCAGCAGTCTGGCGTCGGGGGTCCCGTGCCGGATCTGCAGGGGCGTATCCAGGGCATCGACCAGCTGGCGGCAGCCGCTGACCCCGTGGTTGACGGCCGGAAAACCATTTAGCATGGCCTTTTGCGTCCGGACCGATTCCGCAATGCCGACCTCAGCCTCCTGGTAGCGGTTCTGCCGGGTATAGCTGTCAATGGTGGTGGGCAGGAGATCGGCCTCGCCCCGGTCCTGCAGATAGGTCAAAAGCTCGATCATATCCGGGATCAAAGGGACGCCGGCCCGGGGTTGGACCAGGGTCCGGCCCTCGGCGTGGGCCCGGTCCAGCTTGCGGCTGAAGATCTTGTGCGCAGGCAGGTCCCGGTGGTAGGCAAAGGCCTCCTCCAGGTTGACATCCTTGCCTGTGGGCCACTGGGTCAGAACCTGGGCTCGGACCTCCTCCAGCTGATCGCGGGTCCATTTTTTGTTTTGCAGTTCGTCCATATATTTCTCTCCTCGCCTGTAGGCTTAATTGGGGTTCTGCCGGCAATGGCCGAGCGAAACGAGTTCTTTTTTCATGATCCGAAGGGCCAGGTCCGGCTCCTTCTCCGCCAGGACTCCCATGGCCGACAGGATGTAGCGGTCATCCCGGAAGGCCTCGGCCTCAAGCGGCCGCAGCGACATGGGGTGGGCGGGGCTATAAAGGGCCGCCCGGGCAATATCCAGGGGGGCTGCCGAGTGAATGAGGGAGCCGCCGGTCAGGATGATGCGGCCGACCGACCGCAGATTCTTGCCCGTCTGCACGAAGGCGGGGCCCATGGGCGTGTAGACTTCCTCCAGGCAGCCGGCATGCCGGCGGCTGGCAAGATCCACAGCCCCCGAAGCCAGGGCATGGTCCAAAAGACAGAGTTGGTCATCCGGCGTCCCGGGTACCAGCGACCGGTCGGACATGAGATCTGCAAGGAGTTTTTGGATCTCCCCTTCCGCCAGTCCCGTCCTTTGGGCCAGGCCCTCGAGACCCAGTTCATCCACGATGCCGGAAAAACTGTAGCGGACCCCGATATCTCCTTCGACCGTCCGTTTGGCCAGAGGCTCGGGGAAGCCCTTGTAGATAATGTTGACATCGTCCGGCTCTCCCCGGCCGATGGAGTAGACATCCGTTGTAGCTCCGCCGACATCGATGGCCAGAAGGTCTCCCCAGCCCTCCTCTGTTTTGGTCCCCTGCGAGAGCAAGGTCATGGCGGCCAGGATGGCCGAGGGGGTCGGCATGAGGATGCCGGATAAAAGCTCCCGGATGGAGGAGAGCCCCCTTCCGTGCACAATTCTGGAAAGGAAGAGCTTGCGGATCTCCTTTTGGACCGGTTCGATCAGAAGCTGACCCAGGCGGGGCATGACATTGGGGCAGACGATCAGGGGGAAATCCGACAGGATTTTCTCGCAATCGTCCAGGGCACTGCGGTTGCCGGCGTAGATCAGGGGGAAGCGGACCGGCAGGCTGGCCAGTTTCTCCGCATTTCCCGTGATGACCTCCCGGTTGCCCCCGTCGGTGCCCCCGGTCAAAAGGAAAATATCCGGCAAGTCCTCCATGATCAGGACAAGATCCCGGTCGGACAGCTCATGGCTGAAGACCCTGGAAATCCGGGCCCCGGCCCCCAGAGCCGCCATCCTTGCCGCCTCGGCGGTCAATTCCGGCACCAGGCCTGACACCATCATGGCAAGGCCCCCGGCCGCAGAGGAGCAGGCCAGCCGGCTTTCAAAGTCCAGTTTTCCCGTCCGGGATTCCAGGGATAAAAGCGCCTTGTCCAGGCCCTCCCCGATGTCCGTGGCCACTGTCGTAAAGGCCGATGCAGTCCCGATCACCGCCTCCTGGTCGGGGTCGACGGCGGTCACCTTGGTATAGGTACTGCCAAAATCGATCAACAGAAGGGGTCTCATCCTAGGCGTCTCCCAGGTCTTCTTTCAGCCAGCGGATGGCCTCTTCCGGGGTCGTCCCCGGCGGGAAGGCCCGGTCGAAGCCCATGTCGCGGAAGCGCTTTTCCACGTCCTCGAAATCCTGCTTGCCGACCACAATGTTGCCGCCGACATAAAGGAGGATATCCATCAGGCCCGCCTCATCGCATTTTTCGCGCAGACCCCGGCAATCCAGTTCGCCGTGTCCGTAGAGGGAGGAGACGATGATGGCATCGGCCCCCGTCTCGATCGCAGCCCCGATGAACTCCTCCTGGGAGACCATGACGCCCAGATTGGTCACGTCAAAGCCCGCCTCCCGGAAGGCATATTCCAGGATCCGGATCCCCACTGCATGGACGTCGGCGCCGATGACGCCGATGACCAGTTTCTTACTCTTGTCTTCTTCCATGTGTTTTTCTCCTGCCTTCAATCTCGAAGGTACTGGCGCAATTGGCCGTATTTATCGTTAATGGCCCGGGAAAGATAGATCATGGACCCCCGGTCCAGATGAAAACCGGTCCGGATGACCCTTTTCTCTTCCAGGGCGGGCCCCCGCAAAAGTGCGGCTTCCCCCCGCTC
>DUUZ01000002.1 GCA_012841255.1 Clostridiaceae bacterium | reverse complement strand
AGATTCTTTTGGCCTTTCTTTTGACCAGGCCCCAGGTCCTGCCCATCCCCAGGACCAGACGGTCGGAGCGGGCCCTGGAGAATGCCAAGGCTTCCAGGATCAGGCTGTCCGAAGAAGAGCTTGGAGCCCTGGACCGGGAGTTCCCTCCTCCAGCAGGAAAGCTGCCCCTGGATATCGAGTAAGGGCGGCAGTGGGATACTGATCTTGAACCTAATCACCCAGCCAGGCTTCCACAGTCTCCTTCAGTTTCAGCTTGCTGAAAAGATAATCGACCCCGAATGGATAATCTGCTTCCTTGTCCACAACACCCAGGGGCATGTAAGTGCCTTCCAGCTTTCCTTCTTTCATCCACTTACCGAAAAGATCAAGATCAACACCGATGTAATCCGCCGCTTCATAGGCATTCAGGAAATCTTTTTTGGCCAGCTCACCTGTGTACGAATCTACACTGGAAACATTTATGTGATTCGGAAAATTCGGCAAAGGGCGTCTGTTAATTGCGCTACCCACCAGGAAACCTGCTAAATTAATCGCTACAAATACCATAAAAAAACCAAGGCTCAAAGATTTATTGTACTTCTCCATAGGCCTGTCCTCCCTAAGAAAGATCTTGCGGTCAGTATAGCCGAAGAGGGATGGTTCCAGGAGCCCTTCTTCTCAACTCATATCCTGGCGCTGTATCCGGTTCCCGTTATTATCCTTGTGACGATTTTCATCCGAATCATTCAGTTATTTCTGTTGAATTTGTTCAAATAGACTTGCATTTCGAAAAGCTCATGCTATAGTTATGCCAGAGGTGTGAATCAAGATTCACGAGACATTTTCAACAAGCTTCAAGCTCAAGTTCGGAGGCAGGATATGTATCGGAAGCTGACCCCTGAGGAGACAGATGCCATCCTGGAAGCGGGAATCGACGAGTTCGCCCTGAAAGGCCCGGATGGGGCAAGTATGCAGGGCATCGCCAACCGGGCCGGCGTCAGTGTCGGAGTTCTCTACAAGTACTATAAAAACAAGGAACATTTCTTTGAAAGCTGCCTGCGGCGCTGTCTGGTTGTATTGGAAGATGTCATCCGCGATGTACTGGAGGAGGAGGATAAGATCCTTGTCCGGGCGGAGAAGCTGATCCGGGCCATCCAGAAAATTGCCAAGGAACACCCCCGCTACAATGTTCTCTACCAGGAGCTGACCTCGGGCAGCTGCCGGGCCTATGCTGCCCGTTACGCCCGGGATATCGAGACCATCTCAGGCCTGGCCTATACGTCTTTCCTCCGGCAGGCCCAGGAGGAGGGCCTGATCCGCCAGGATGCAGATGCCCGGCTTTTAGCCTTCTTTTTCGACAGCCTTCTCATGATGCTGCAGTTTTCCTATTCCTGTGACTATTACCGGGAGCGCTTCCGCATCTATTGCGGGGAAGACATACTGGATGACGATGAAAAGGTCGTATCGGAGCTTCTGAAATTCCTGGAGTCGGCCTTCACCTTCGAAGCAGACCAGATTCAGCACGGAGGGGGGTGAGAAAGTGACTTATGTCATTGCCTACGATGTCGGCACAACAGCGGTCAAGACCTGCCTCTTCCGCCTGGACGGAAGGATCACCCTGGTGGCAAGCGCCCAGAAAGGTTACGGCCTCTACGTGATGGATGACGGCGGCGTCGAACAGGATGCCGACGAATGGTGGGAGGCCATGTGTGTCACCACCCGAAGACTTTTTGAAAAGGCCCCCGCGACTCCTGAAGAAGTACGGGGGATTTCCTTTTGTTCCCAGATGCAGGGCCTGGTGCTGGTCGATGAAGCAGGAAGAGCCGTCAGGCGGCCCATGAGTTACATGGACCAGCGGGCCCGGGCCGAATTGAAGGCCGGCATGACCCACGGCATCAAGGTCAGCGGCATCAATGCGGTCAAACTTGTGAAGAGCCTCAAGCGGACCTGGGCGGTCTCCACCAGCGTCAAGGATCCGGTCTGGAAATACAAATGGGTGGAAAAGAATGAACCGGAATCCTTTGCCAGTGTTCACAAATGGCTGGACGTCAAAGAGTACCTGATCTGCCGGGCGACGGGTGAATTTGTCATGACCGAGGATTCGGCCTACGCCACCTTCCTCTATGACAGCAGGGTTGACAAAAGGGAGTGGAGTCCAGCCCTCTGCCGCATGCTCAAGGTGGACATGGCGCATCT
>DUUZ01000162.1 GCA_012841255.1 Clostridiaceae bacterium | reverse complement strand
CCCGCCACTTTGACATAGTCTTCGATGTTCATGCCGATCCGGGACAGGGCTTTCTTGGCGTCCCGGCTCATGGCCTTGCGGTCCAGGATATCGAGGGCGGGGCCAGCAAGTTTTGAGAAGACCGTTGGAATTCCGATCTCCCGGCCGACCTTGATATTTTCTGCGATGGTGAAGTCCGGAATCAGCATGAATTCCTGATGGACCATGCCGATGCCGTGATCCATGGCTTGATGGGGGTTCATGATGACGGTTTTTTCACCGGCAATTTCAACCTCCCCCTTGAAGCCGCCTGTGGTGTGGATGACCGGCATGCCGAAGAGGATATTCATCAGTGTGGACTTCCCGGCCCCGTTTTCGCCTACCAGGGCATGGATTTCACCCGGCTTGACAACCAGGTCCACATTCTTCAGCACCCGGTTGCCGTAATACTCTTTACTTATCCCTTTCATGGATAGAATTGGTGGCCCATCCATCATTAGATCTCCTTCAATGCGGGCGGCAGTGCCGCAGCCGCCGGATTAGTTTTAAAAAAGCGCACCGACTCTTTTGCGGAGCCGGCGCGCTCATTTGACAGTTCACGATCTCCTTGGGGGAGAATTATCAATCGCCGACGATTACTCGATAGGCTGGCTGAAATCGACGAAGGGGGCCAGGAGCAGATAGAAGTTATCCAGTTCCTTGCCTTCTTTCGTAGTGAAGGTGGAAAGAGTGATCTCTCCGGCCTTGTACTCGGCGGATACTTTGGCGATGGCGCGTTCCAGCGCAGCGCGGTCGTGGCGGTCGGTGAATTTGCCTTCACAGAACTCGATGGCGTATTCGACGCCGCTTTCCAACATCAGCATGTTCATGGGGACACCCCAGGTGGACATACGGGCTTCCATGCCGGCTTCCACGAGCTTCTCGCGGATGGAGCGGAGCATGTACTTGACGTCGCCTTCATGACCGGACACGTCGATGTTGAGTGCCGCCGGATAGGCATGGTAGGGGCTGGGGCAGCACTGCTGCGGATAGATGGCTCCGCCCTTCATGATCTCGCGGATCAGGGGCTCTTGCAGGCTGCAGTTGGTGGAGAAGAAGGCCGTATCGGGACCGAACTCAGCGATCTTCTTGGGCACATCTTCCACGATGAACTGCTGGGCACCGGAGATGCCGGCGTCACCGGTCGGGTCGGGTGCTTCAACGTCGATGAACTCAATGCCGAGTTCCTTGCAGGTGTCGATCATGATCTGACGGCGGGTGGCAATGGTGGTGTAGCCCAGGTGGCGCGGGAAGGAGTAGTGCAGGAAACGGGTGGCTCCCATGCGGGCGGCTTCTTCCGGAATTGCGCGGCCCATGGCCAGTTCATCGACCAGCAGGTTGATGTCAGCCTTGCCGGACATGACTTCCGGATCTTCGGCGACGACGCCGGTGATGAAGAGCATGTCAGGGCGGGTTTCGCGGACTTTGTCAATGGCGGCTGCCGCTCCGGGGACTGCCTGGACAAAGATGATGGCCTTGACGGCTTCATCCGAAGCCAGCTGCAGGACACCCTGGATGACTTGTTCCACTTCGGATGAGAAGTTGTCGGGGTAGGTCGCGTGAATGATCATGTCGCCGTAGCGCTCGATCATCTTCTGGGCGGCCTGGTATTCTTCTTCTCCCTGGGAGACCGTGCCGGTATAAAGGGCGATTTTGTAGTCGCCGGCTACGGGCGGTTCTTCGGAACCTGAAGGATCTGTGGATCCGGCAGGTGCATCGGTTGCCGGTGTTGACGGCGTTGCTTCTCCGCCGCGGCAGGCGACTACTGCGAACAGCATCATCACGGCAAGCAGTGCTACGAGAATTTTCTTGGTCATAAATTTCCTCCAATTGTTTTTCACCTGGTTACAGGCGGCCGTTTCCTTTCTTCCGGTTGAGAAAAAAGAGACCTGTTGGTAGCAGGTCAACGGATTAGATGGCGTATCCATTTGGTGGGATACGTGTTAATGCCACCTCTCTCTGTCCCATAGCTGACGTAGTTGCCTGTCCGAGGATAGCCGGGTATGCTTGTCCATAATCCTTAGGTTGGTTAGGAAATTTAGAGAAAGAGAAAGGCCCCGGCCAAAAT
>DUUZ01000161.1 GCA_012841255.1 Clostridiaceae bacterium | reverse complement strand
GGGGCAGGATACCTCCGATGATGGCCGCCATGAATATGGTCGCCATCATGGCCAGGGCCAGGACCAGGGCGGCCATGACGTCCTTATAGACAAGATAGACGCGGATGAAATTGAATGTACTGAGAACGGCACCCATGAGGAGGCTGGTTGCCGACTCCTTCAAGACCACCTTGAAGAAATCGCTGAAGGTGATTTCTCCCAGCGCCATGCCCCGGATCATGAGGGTGCTGGACTGGGATCCGACATTTCCCCCGGTATCCGTCAGCATGGGGATGAAGGATACCAGCAGGGGATAGGCGATGAAAGCGGCCTCATTTTTCTCCAGGATGATCCCGTTGATCATGCCGGAAACCATGAGGATAAAGAGCCAGGAGATCCGCTGCATGCCGTGCTGCCAGAAGCTGGTCTTCAGATAGGGCTTCTCCGAGGGTGCCATGGCGGCCATTTTCTGGAAGTCCTCGGTGGTCTCCTCCCGCATGACGTCAACGGCGTCATCAATGGTGACAATGCCGACCAGGCGGTTCTCGTGGTCGACCACGGGGATGGAGAGGAAATCGTACTTGTAAAAGAGTTTGACCACGTCCTCCCGGTCCATGACCGTGTTGACCTGGATGACCTCCGGTTCCATGAGGTCCCCGATCCGTTCCCGGTCATCGGCCAGAAGAATGGTCTTGACCGAGATGACTCCCTCCAGGAAGCGCTGGTCATCGGTGACATAACAGGTGTAGATGGTTTCCCGGTCCTCCCCGAAGGTGCGGAGGTGTGTGATGGCCTGGGCCACTGTCATATTTCTTTTCAGCCGCGTATATTCTGCGGTCATGATGCTGCCGGCCGAATCTTCCGGATACTGGAGATAGCGGTTGATGATCCTGCGCTTGTCAGGGTTGGTCAGCTGCAGGATGCGGTTGACCATATTGGCCGGCATTTCCTCCAGAAAGTCGACGGCGTCGTCGACAAAGAGCTGGTCCAGCATCTGGGTGGTCTCTTCGTCGGTGAAAGCTTCGATGACCTGCTGCTGAGTTTCGGGTTCCAGGTGGGCAAAGACCAGGGCGCCCATCTCCTTGGGGAGCATGCGGAAGACAAAGGCGGTTTCATCGTCGGGGAGGGCTTCCATAAAAAGGGCGATGTCGACTTCATTGTCGGAGCGCAGTTCATTCAGCAGTGCCGTGTAATCACGATCTTCCAGCAGGGTGATCAAGTGATCCACGTAATGTCTTTCATCCATTTGTTCGCTCATCTTGCGGCCCCCCTTCCCCCCTGGAAAAAGAAAAGTCTGACGCTGGAAAACCGGCGGCAGACTTCTTTTCCTAGAGCTTTGTCGACCGGTTTATTCCGCCATTGCGATACATTCTATTTCTACTTTAGCACCGCCGGGGAGCGCCTTGACAGCAAAGCAGGCCCGGGCGGGGTAGGGACTTGGGAAGTAATTTCCGTAGATCTCATTGACAGCGCCGAAGTCTGCCATATCGGTCAGAAGGACCGTGGTTTTCAACACAGCCTCGGGGCCGGTGCCGGCTTCTTTCAAGATGGCATCCAGGTTCCGGAGTGCAATGCGGGCTTGTTCCTCAACGCTGTCAGGCATCATGCCGGTGGCGGCATCAATGCCCAGCTGCCCGGAAACGAAAAGCAGACCTTTGGCGGCCACAGCCGGCGAATAAGGACCGACCGCCTTGGGGATCTGGTCGGAGTGAATAACAGTTTTTGACATAAGGTTCACCTCTCGAATCGTTTTGTGAATTTATTTTACCACAGGCACCCGGACATCAATTGATCTGGAAGAGGGCCTCCCGGACGATCTCACAGACGGTGGGATGGGGGAAAACGGTCCGCTTCATTTCATCCAGTGTCATCTCCTGTTCAATCATGATGCCGAAGGCCAGGATCATCTCCGAGGCGTAGGGAGTCAGGAGATGGCAGCCCAGAAGGGTCTTCTTCTCCTCATCCAGAAGCAGGCGGCAAAGACCGGTTCCGCGTTCTGTTTCAGCCTGGTAGCGGCCAGACCAGCCCATGGGCAGTTCGACCTCGATGTAGGCCCGTCCTTCCTCGTCCAGTTCCGCCTTGCTCATGCCGACGCAGGCTACCTCGGGGTCGGTGTATATGACGGATGGCATGGCCCGGT
>DUUZ01000160.1 GCA_012841255.1 Clostridiaceae bacterium | reverse complement strand
GACGCCAGGGCCAAAGCACTTGCCCTCACGGACGGGCAGATCCTGCTTCTAGAGAATGTCCGCTTCCATAAGGAAGAGACCAAGAATAATCCGGAGTTCGCAAAAGCCCTGGCTTCCATGGCGGAAGTCTACGCCAGCGATGCCTTCGGCGCCGTTCACAGGGCCCATGCTTCAACAGCCGGGGTGGCCTCCTTCCTGCCGGCCGTGGCCGGCTACACCATCAACCGGGAGCTGGAGATGCTGGGCCGGGCCATCGGAGAACCCCGCCGTCCCCTGACCGCCATCCTGGGCGGAGCCAAGGTCTTCGACAAGATCGGGGTCATCCGCAATCTCCTGGACAATGTGGACAATCTCCTGATCGGAGGCGGCATGGCCTATACCTTCCAGGCCGCCCGGGGCTACCCTGTCGGCACCTCCCTTTGCGAAACCGACAAGCTGGACCTGGCCCGGGAGCTCATGGCCCTGGCCGAGGAAAAGGGCGTCCGCCTGGTCCTGCCGGTGGATACGACCATCACCGATCGCTATGCGGAGGATGCCGTTCCCACGGTGGTCCCTGCCGACCAGATCCCCGATGACATGATGGGGCTGGATATCGGGCCCAAAACCTCCAAACTCTTCGAGGATATTATCAAGGAATCCGGCACCGTGGTCTGGAACGGACCGGTCGGTGTCTTTGAGTTTGAAGCCTTTGCCCGGGGCACCAAAGAAATTGCCAGGGCCCTGGCCGAATCCGATACCATTGCCATTATCGGGGGCGGTGACTCGGCGGCGGCCGTCGAGAAACTGGGCTATGCCGACCGCATGGACCATATCTCCACGGGCGGCGGCGCCTCGCTTGAATTTTTGGAAGGCAAGGTCCTGCCGGGCATCGACTGTCTCCTGGACAAGGATCCCCGCTCGCTGGTCGCAGCCGGCAACTGGAAGATGAACAAGGGTATCCCCGACCGGGCGGAAAGCTTTATCGATGAACTCCTGCCCCTCCTGACCGATGTGGAAGCCAAGGTGATCGCCGCTGTGCCCTATACGGTCCTGGATCCCGTTCTCAAAAAGACAGCCGGGACCCCCATCCGGGTCGCCGCCCAAAACGGGTATCCGGAAGACCATGGCGCCTTCACGGGCGAAATCTCCATGAAGATGCTGGCCCATCTCCATGTCCCCTATGTCCTGGTCGGCCACTCCGAGCGCCGGGCCTATCAGGGGGAGACAGATGAACTGATTAACCAGAAACTCCTGGCCGCCCTGTCCTGGGGAGTCCGCCCCATCGTCTGTGTGGGCGAAACCCGCGAAGAGCGTGCCCAGGGCCGGATGAAAGAGGTCCTGGACCGCCAGGTCAAGGCAGCCTTTGCCGGCGTTGCGCCCGACTCTCTTTGCCAGATCATGCTGGCCTATGAGCCGGTCTGGGCCATCGGCACCGGCGACACGGCCACGGAGGCCCAGGCTGAGGAAGCCGCAGCCTACATCCGGGAACTTCTGGATGCGCTTTACGGATCCGATGCGGAGATGGTCAAGATCCTCTACGGCGGCTCCATCAATGCGGAGAATGCGGCCGGTCTCTTTGCCCAGCCCCATGTCGATGGCGGCCTGGTCGGCGGCGCCTCACTGGTTGCCTCCGATTTCGCCAGGATTGCCCGGGGGTAAAGAAGATGACCAAAGAAGCCCGGGGCCCTGTGGCCCTCCTGATCCTTGACGGATGGGGCATATCCGATAAAACCGAGGGCAATGCGGTCCTGGCCGCCAAGACGCCCTACCTGGACAGCCTTGTGGAAAAATGGCCGGTCTCCGTGATCCGGACCAGCGGCAAGGATGTCGGTCTGCCTCCGGGCCAGATGGGCAATTCCGAAGTCGGCCACACCAATATCGGGGCCGGCCGCATTGTCTACCAGGATCTCTTGCGGATCAGCAATGCGGTGGAGGATGGCTCCTTCTTCAAGAATGAGGCCCTGCTTGACGCCGTTCAAAAGGCTGCAAAAAGCGGTCATACCCTGCATCTGGCAGGCCTTTTGTCAGACGGCGGTGTCCACAGCCAGCTGACCCACCTCTTTGCCCTGGTCGATCTGGCCAAGGCCGAAGGGGTCAAGGACCTGGCCATCCACGCCTTCTTTGACGGCCGGGACACCCCGCCCAAATCCGGCCTGGGCTATATGAAGGCCCTCCTGAACCATCTGGAAGACCGGGGCCTGGGGCGGATTGCCACTTTGGGCGGCCGCTACTACGGCATGGACCGGGACAACCGCTGGGACCGGGTGGAAAAGGCCTACCAGGCCATGACGGCCTGGAACTTTGAGGGCCAAAAGGCACAAGACCCCTTGGCGGCCATTCAGGCCTCCTACGATGCCGGGGTGACCGATGAATTTATTCTGCCCGTCCTTATGACCGATGAGGAGGGTCGGCCGCAAGCTCCCGTCAAGGAAGGCGATAGCTTTATCTTTTACAATTTCAGGCCCGACCGGGCCCGGGAACTGACCCGGGCATTTTGTCAGCCGGGCTTTGATGCCTTCCCCGTGGTCCGCTCCCCCCTGGGGCTGACTTATGTAGGGATGACGGAATACAGTGCGGATTTTGCCAGCTTCCCGGATTACCGGACTGCCTATCCGCCCCAGGACCTGACGGGGATTTTCGGAGAGGCAGTCTCCGAGGCCGGCCTGACCCAGCTTAGGATCGCAGAGACGGAGAAGTACGCTCATGTGACTTTCTTCTTCAACGGGGGACGGGAGGAACCCTTCCCGGGCGAGGCCAGGATTCTGGTCCCTTCGCCCAAGGTGGCCACCTACGATCTCCAGCCGGAGATGAGTGCCTATCTGGTGACCGACCGCCTGGTAGAGGCCCTGGACCAGGATCCGCCGGATATCATCATCCTGAATTTCGCCAACGGCGACATGGTCGGACATACCGGGATCTTTGAGGCGGCGGTCCGGTCCCTTGAGGCGGTGGATCACTGCCTGGCCCGGATCGTGCCCCGGATTTTGGACCTGGGCGGCCTGGCCCTGATTACGGCCGACCACGGCAACCTGGAAGAAATGATCGACCCGAAAGACGGCGGCCCCTTTACCGCCCACACCACCAACCCTGTCAAACTGGTTGCAGCCGGTTTGAAAGAAGGAGGGCTCCTGGACGGCCGCCTGGCCGACCTGGCACCCACCATGCTGGATTACCTGGGCTTGGAAAAACCGAAAGAGATGACGGGGCAATCTCTTTGGAAGCGTTAGGACTTGGGGTTTTGGCCTCATGCTATAATACATGGCTCGGGCGCAAGCCCATAGATCAGCTAGGGAGAATAGAATGACAAAAAAGAAGAATTACGTGACCATGGACGGCAATACGGCCGCTGCCTACGCCTCGTATGCCTTTACGGAGGTGGCGGGAATCTACCCCATCACCCCTTCATCCGGAATGGCGGACAGTGTGGACCAGTGGGCCCAGCAGGGAAGAAAAAACCTCTTTGGCCAGGATGTCCGGGTCATTGAAATGCAGTCCGAGGGCGGAGCTGCCGGCCTGGTGCACGGCTCTTTGGCATCGGGGGCACTGACGACGACCTATACGGCCTCGCAGGGGCTCCTCCTCATGATCCCCAATATGTACAAGATGGCCGGTGAATTGCTGCCGGCAGTCTTTCACGTTTCGGCCCGGGCCATCGCCGGGCACGCCCTTTCCATATTCGGCGACCACAGCGACGTCATGGCAGCCCGGCAGACCGGCTTTGCCATCCTGGCCTCGCACGGGGTCCAGTCGGCCATGGATCTGGGCATCGTCGCCCACCTGTCGGCCATCCGCGGCCGGGTGCCCTTCATGCATTTCTTCGACGGTTTTCGGACCTCGCATGAGATCCAGAAGGTGGAGCAGATTGACTATGCGGACCTGGCCGGTCTTGTGGACATGGAGGCCGTCAATGCCTTCCGGGAGCGGGGACTGACCCCCAACGAACCCTGTCTTCGGGGTTCCGCCCAGAATCCGGATATCTTTTTCCAGATGAAGGAAGCCTCCAACGAGTACTACAATGCCCTGCCCGAGATCGTCGAACACTACATGGACGAGATCAGCCGGCTGACCGGCCGGACCTACCGGCCCTTCGTCTACCACGGGGCCCCGGATGCGGAAGAGATCATCATCTGCATGGGGTCCGTCTATGACACGGCCTGTGAGACCTCCGACCATCTGAACTGCCAGGGCAGGAAGACGGGTGTAGTCCACGTCCATCTCTACCGGCCCTTCTGCGCCGACCGCCTGCTCGAGGCCATCCCGGAAACCGTGAGGCGGATTGCCGTTCTCGACCGGTCCAAGGAACCCGGCGCCCAGGGCGAAGCCCTCTATCTGGACGTGGTCTCGGCCGTGTCCTGCGCCAACCTGCCCGTCGTCGTCTCCGGCGGCCGCTACGGGCTGGGCTCCAAGGACACCACTCCTTCCCAGATCAAGGCCGTCTTTGACATGCTGGCCGGCGATCCGGTCAAGGAGTTCACCATCGGCATCACGGATGACGTGACCCATCTGTCGCTTCCCGTGACCGAGACCCTGGAGGTCTCCCCCGAGGGCACCTTTACCGCCCGCTTCTGGGGGCTGGGTTCCGACGGGACAGTCGGCGCCAACCAGAACTCCATCAAGATCATCGGGGACAATACCCCCATGTACGCCCAGGCCTATTTCTCCTATGACTCGAAGAAGTCGGGCGGCGTCACCATCTCCGACCTGCGTTTCGGGAACTCGCCCATCCGGGCCCCCTACCTGGTCGAGAGCGCCGATTTTGTGGCCTGCCACAACCAGGCCTACATCAGCAAGTATGACATGCTCAAGGTTCTGAAGAAGGGCGGCTCCTTCCTCCTCAACACCACGCGGTCAGCCGAGGAGCTGGAAGAATTCCTGCCCGGTCAGGTCAAGCGCTTCCTGGCTGAAAACGAAATCCGCCTCTACATCATTGACGCCGTCAAGATGGCCCAGGAAATCGGGCTGGGGAACAGGATCAACACCATCTGCCAGGCGGCCTTCTTCAAGATCTCAGAGGTCATCCCGGTGGACGAGGCCGTCCGCCATATGAAGGAAGCCATTGTCCGCTCCTACGGCGACAAGGGCGAGGATATCGTCAACATGAACTACCGGGCCGTTGATGCAGGCATCGAGGAAGTCCGCGAGGTCAAGGTTCCCGAAAGCTGGAAGGATGCCCCGGATACCCGGGCACCGCTGCGCGAGGCCACGACCTTTGT
>DUUZ01000159.1 GCA_012841255.1 Clostridiaceae bacterium | reverse complement strand
CGGCCGCCTGGGATTCTTTGGACAGGCTTTCCAGGACGCCGGTATCCAGCCGGGCCAGCCGGGCCTCAAAGGAACCGCTTTCGGAGGCTCCTTCCGATAGCTCAACTTCGAGCTGCAGTTCCGTACCTGCCAAAAGACCGCCCAGTTCGTGGATCCTCTTCTTGCCGCCGTCCAGCTTGAAAGTCCGTTCAGATGTCCGGACCTCAATCTTTTCCAGGTCATGGCTGCGCATATCAAGATAGAGGTAGAAGGGTCCGCTGTCCTCTATGGCATAGGTCAGGGTCATCCGCCGTGTCCCTGCCGCGGAACCCGAGAAGGAATAGACCGTGCTGCTGCCTGTAAGGCCTTCCGCCCGGTCCTGGCGGACCGTATGGAAGAGCAGGTCAGTCCGGCCGAAGAGGGCCTTGGCCAGTGCATTCTGATTCTCAAAGACCTGGTTTCCGGCACCCTTGTAGTTCAGGAGGCCCGGATCGGCCAGGAAAGCCGCGGGGAAGACATAGGGGTTCTCATAGGCCGTGATCAGGTCATTGCCAAGGACAACCCGCCGCTCCTTTTCAACAAAGGCCGGCTTCTCCCGGCTGATGATATAGCGGATTCCGAAGAGGGCCTCGCTGAAGAGCGTGGCCCCCCGGTACTGGTAGCTGTTGATTCCGTTGGTTTGAAAGCCCAGATCCCGCATGAAACGGACTGGTGCCTTGGGTGAGGTGGAAGAGAAGATGGAAATGCCGGTCAGGCCGTATAGGGCCGGATCATTGGAGGTCTTGTGGGGGGTGATCTCCATCCGGTAGCCGGTCCCCTCCCCCAGGGACTCCTTCAGCTGACTGGCCGCATCCCGGACCGAGGAGATGAGGCTGCCGGCCGAATAGCCGTCCCGGCTGCCGTAGTACTCATTTTGATCCATGTAGTAGATGCCGGAAAAGGTGGAAAGCAGGATCTCGAAGATCATGAAGGCCAAAAGGATGTTGACCTGGGTCCGGTTCTTGTAGCGGCGGTTCTTGAAGTTGGAAAAGAGCAGTGTGTAGGCCAGCATCAGGGTCATGGCCCCCCACTGGGTCCAGGGGGAGAGCTTCAGGTCAGGCTCCAGCGCGGCCACCACCGGGATGACAAAGACCAGGCTGAAGCCCAATAGCCCGATTTCTGTGGCCCGGAATTCCCGGACCGACCGCAGGCCGTCATAGGCGATGGTCAGAAGGAGGAAGATGGCGGCAAAGGAGTAGCGGTAGGGCAGCTGGTTGGGATAGTGCATGCCGTGCCAGAGAAAGTTCAGGACATTGTTGTCAAAGGAGACGATCAAAAAGATAAGCAAAAGGCCGTTCAGGGACTTCTCCCGGATCCGGATGCGGCTGGACAGAAAGTAGACCGGGATCAGGATCAAAAGAGGCAGGCCGGCATAGAGGTTGGGCAGGCCCGACCGGACCGTGGGCTGGAGAAAGGGAAAGAGCTGACCCAGGTAGGCCAGGGGCCGGCCGCCCATCTCCACGGCCTTGGGGAACTGATCCCCGGCGGCAGATGTGATGGCCAGGGCCCGGTAGGCCGGATAGAGCAGGAAGGCGGAAAGGGCCGCTCCTGCAAGTGAGAGCAGGATGGTCTTCCCTGCGGCCAGGGCTCTTTTGGCCGGCATCCGGTCCCGGGTATAACGCAAAAGCAGGATGGGAAAATAAAGGGCCGTAAAGACAGCGGCAAAAAAGCCGGTGTAGTAGTTAGTCAGAAGCAAAAGAGCCACCGAGACCGGATAGAGTATCCACTTGCCGTCCCGGATCAGGCGGATCATGGCTAAAAGAACGACCGGCAGCAGGATCAGGGTATCCAGCCACATGACATTCCAGGAATAGGCCAGGACAAAGCCTGAGAGGGCATAAAAGCTGGAGAAGGCCACCGCCAGAGCTCCTCTTCTCCGGAAACTGACCCGCAGATAGTGGTAGAAGGCAAAGCCCATAAGCCCCACCTTGATCAGCGAGATAAGAAAGACCGCTTCAGTCAGGTAGGCGGGCGAAAAAAGCAGAAGGAGAAGATTCAGGGGGCTTGCCAGATAATAGGCAAAAAGCGCGTAGAAGTTGGTCCCCAGGCCGATGGCTCCGGTGTAGAAGAAGGAGCTGCCATCCAGGATCTTTTCCCGCAGCAGATTATAGAAGGGGGCGTATTGATGGAAGAGGTCGACCGTCAGGATATGGCGGCCGCCGAAGGGAAAAGTCTGCAAGGCCGCATAGGCGGCAGTCAGAATAACAAAAGGAATGACAAAGGCCATCAGTGCCAGCCCCCGGTCACTCCAAAACGGTCTCCTGTCAGCTTCCAGAAGGAACCTGCCCTTAAGTTCACTCTTCATCTCGTCCCCCGACACCTTTTGATCAAGCAGCTGAGCCAGCCTGTAAGCCGGGTTCTGTCTTGGATGGCCATTTATCTGGGCCACTCGTTGCCGAATGGCTCAAGCCGCCTCCACGGAACCTGCGGGCGACAGTTGTTCCTCCACGGCGTTGCTCCGGATGGGGTTTGCATGGCTGCCGCGTCGCCGCGGCACCGGTGAGCTTTTACCTCACCTTTCCACCTGAGCCGGACGAGTCCGGCTGTCTATTTCTGTTGCACTGTCCTTGAAGTCGCCTTCACCGGCCGTTAACCGGCATCCTGCCCTGAGAGCCCGGACTTTCCTCACTCCCCTTCCTTTGGAAAGAGGAGCGCGGCCATCCGGCTGACTCAGCCTTGATCCTCTTCATTATACGGAAGGGGGAAGCGCTTCTCAAACCTTTTCCATTGCAGTAATAAGTCATTTGAGTCGGGGTCATGGGCTGACTGCTTCAGAAGACGGCGGATTCTTTTGGCCAGATAGCGGTCCAGAGCTTCTCTTTCCCCGGGCCGGTCAAGCCCCCGGTCCCCTTTGATCTTCTCCAGAATCCGGGGGCCGAAATAGAGATCAAAAGGAGACATCTGCAAAAGAGGTCCGCCCTTGTCCGAGACCAGGATCAGATAGACCTCATCCCGGTCCAGAAGCAGGATTTCATCACTTATTGGAAGTTCCAGAGCCTGCATGGCAGCCCTTAGTACTTCCTCCCTGGTCTGGGGAGAGAGGATGATCCGGGAAGGGTGAACCAGTTCCGCCCTGCCCCTTTCCAGGATACCGGCCAGGGTCTCCCCGCCCATGCCGGAGATGAGGAGAATATCTTCCCGTAAGAGACTGATGCCTGTAAGGCCGTCGGCCCGGACCGCCTGAAAGCCTTCCGAAATATTCTCCCGGGCGGCTCTTTTCCGGGCGGCCGAAAGAGGGCCCTCCCGGATATCCGTGACCAGGACCTGGGGAAGGATTTTCTTCTTCAGGATTTCAATGGGGACGGTCGCGTGGTCGCTTCCAAGATCAACGAGGCGCCCTGCGGGCG
>DUUZ01000158.1 GCA_012841255.1 Clostridiaceae bacterium | reverse complement strand
GAGTACACACCCTCCGCCCGGGCAGGTGAAATTATGGCCCTTTATCTTCTCCGTGATTTCCAGGACCGGGGGCTGGGGTTTCAGCTCATGAAGGCGGCCATGGAAGAACTCAATAAAATGCCGCAAATCATCCTTTGGGTTCTGGAGGGAAATGAAAGGGCCATCCGTTTCTATGAAAGCCTTGGTTTTTGTTTTGACGGAGCCAGAAGATCGGAAGCATACGGGACGGAGCTTCGGATGATCTGGGCAAGATGAACAGGGGCCGGACAGCCTTGGCCGCTCTGCAGGAGAGTATTCGTGATCAAACAGGCTCAAAATGCCGGCTCTTTCAAAATATGTTACGCATATGCTTGACAAATGTATGCGTTTATAGTCTATTGAGTTGGTGTTCAATAAAATTACTATGTTTCCCATGCTATGTGAATCATTGATTGTTGATTAGTGTCAGCATGTGTATTTTGTTTTTTAGTGATACACAATACTAATTGAAGGGGGCACCCAAATGAATAGTGGAACAGTCAAATGGTTCAATCAGGAAAAGGGTTACGGTTTCATCGCCAACGACGACGGTGGGGATGATCTGTTTGTACATTTCTCGGCGATCGCAACTGATGGTTACAAAACACTTTCCGACGGGCAGAAGGTTGTCTTCGATATCGAAAACGATCCGAAGAACGGCAAGCTCAGAGCAGTCAACGTCCGTTTAGCATAATGGATTCCGGCCTGCCGCCAAGGCGGCTTATGGCCGGCAACTAAAAGTTTGTAGCAGGAAAATCAAGAGGACGCTCCGGTTCATGAAGATGAGCCGGAGCGTCCTCTCTTTTTGTCTGAATTATCTGAAATGATCAAAGGGCCAGATTATAGGCCAGATCGATTTCCTCCTGGGAGATCCTTTTCTCCATCCGCAGGGCTTCCTCGATCTCCAGGCTGATCACCCGGCCCCGCTGGTAGGCCACGACCTTGCCATACTCTCCGGAAGCCAGGTTTTGTATGGCCAGAACGCCCATGTGGCTGGCCATCAGCCGGTCGCGCACCGTGGGGCTGCCGCCCCGCTGCAAATGGCCCAGGATGGTGACCCGGGATTCGATGCCGGTCTCCGCCTCAATACGGGCGCTGATTTCAGCCGTATTGGCGGCACCTTCTGCAACCACCACGATATAGTGGTACTTGCCTTTGTTGCGGCACTCCAGGAGGCGGCGCACCACATGCCGGTCGAAATCCATTTCCACCTCAGGGATCAGGATGACCTCGGCCCCGCAGGAGATCCCTACATTCAGGGCGATATAGCCGGCCTCCCTCCCCATGACCTCAATACAGCTGCAGCGCTCATGCGAAGTGGCGGTGTTGCGAAGCCTGTCGATGGCCTCCATGGCTGTGTTCAGGGCCGTGTCATAGCCGATCGTGTAATCCGAGCAGCCGATATCGTTATCAATGGTGCTGGGGATGCCGATCACGGGGAGTCCCAGCCGGGCAAGCGCCAGGGCGCCGCGGAAGGATCCGTCGCCGCCGATGACCACCAGGGCGTCAATACCGAAGACCTTGCACATGTCAAAGGCTCTTTGGACCCCCTCGGGGGTATTGAAGGACTGGCTGCGTGCGGTCATGAGGAAGGTGCCCCCGTACTGCAGCCGCTCCGAAACCGACCGGCTGTCCAGTTCCACGATGTCCCCCCGCCAGAGGCCGTGAAAGCCGCGGCGGCAGCCCAGCATT
>DUUZ01000157.1 GCA_012841255.1 Clostridiaceae bacterium | reverse complement strand
TCCTTCGCAAGAATGAACTGGTTCCCCATAACCTGACCCTGGACGACATTCTGGCGGTTATGAGCTATTACATCGGCCTGGAATACGGGGTCGGTGAAGGCGACGATATCGACCATCTGGGCAACCGCCGGATCCGTTCGGTCGGAGAGCTTTTGCAGAACCAGATGCGGATCGGTTTCTCCCGCATGGACCGGGTGGTCCGTGAGCGCATGCAGACCATTCCGGATATCTCGGCCGCAGCGCCCAAGGATATCGTCAATACCCGCCCGATTTCAGCGGCCATTAAGGAGTTTTTCGGTTCCAGCCAGCTGTCCCAGTTCCTGGACCAGCCCAACCCTCTGGCCGAGATGACCCACAAGCGCCGTCTGTCAGCCCTGGGCCCCGGCGGCCTTTCCCGGGAACGGGCCAACTTCGAAGTCCGCGACGTCCATTCGTCCCACTACGGCCGCATGTGCCCCATCGAGACTCCGGAAGGCCCCAACATCGGCCTGATCAACTCCCTGGCCACCTATGCCCGGGTCAACCGCTACGGTTTCCTGGAAACTCCCTATCGGGTCTACGACAAGGACCGGGGTGTGGTCACAGGCGAAATCCGTTATCTGACGGCTGATGAAGAAGACCGTTACAACATCGCCCAGGCCAACGAGCCGCTGGACGATGAAGGGCATTTTGTCAACAAGAAAATATCCTGCCGTTTCCGCGATGAGTTCTTTGAACTCGAGCCTGAAAAGGTGGATCTGATGGACGTGTCCCCCAAACAGCTGGTTTCGGTCGCGACCTCCCTCATTCCCTTCCTGGGCAACGACGACGCCAACCGGGCTCTCATGGGATCCAACATGCAGCGTCAGGCCGTGCCTCTGATCAAGTCCGAGGCGCCGGTCATTGGCACGGGCATGGAGCACCGGGCCGCAAAGGACTCGGGGGTCTGCCTGGTGGCCGCCAAAGACGGTGTGGTCGAACACGTAGCCGGCGACAGTATCCGGATCAGAAACTTCGACGGCAGCCTGGACCACCACACCTTGCGCAAATACGACCGGTCCAACCAGGGCACCTGCATCAACCAAAGGCCCCTGGTCAGCGCCGGCGACAAGGTCAAGGCCGGTGAAATCATCGCCGACGGTCCGGCCACGGACATGGGCGAACTGGCCCTTGGCCGCAACGTCCTGATCGGCTTCATGATGTGGGAGGGCTACAACTACGAAGACGCCATCCTGCTCAATGAACGCCTGGTCCGTGATGATGTCTACACATCTATACATATTACTGAGTATGAGTGCGAAGCCCGCGACACCAAGCTGGGGCCCGAGGAGATCACCCGGGAAATCCCCAACGTGGCGGATGATGCGCTCCGTGACCTGGACGAGGAAGGTGTTGTCCGCATCGGCGCCGAAGTGCGCGCCGGGGATATCCTGGTCGGCAAGGTAACGCCCAAGGGAGAAACGGAACTAACGCCGGAAGAGCGCCTCTACCGGGCCATCTTTGGTGAGAAAATCCGCGAGGTCCGCGACACCTCGGTCCGGGTCCCGCACGGGGAGTCGGGCGTTGTCGTCGACATCAAGACCTTTACCCGGGAAAATGATGAACTCCTGAAGCACGGGGTGACCAAGCTGGTCCGTGTCTATGTCGCTCAGAAAAGGAAGATCTCAGTCGGGGATAAGATGGCCGGCCGCCACGGCAACAAAGGCGTTGTCGCCAAGATTCTCCCTGAAGAAGACATGCCTTTCATGCCCGACGGGACCCCGCTCGATATCGTGTTGAACCCCCTGGGTGTGCCCTCCCGTATGAACGTGGGACAGCTCCTTGAAGTGCATCTGGGTGCCGCCGCCAACAAGCTTGGCTGGAAGGTGGCTACACCGGTCTTTGACGGCGCCTACGAACAGGATGTGGTGGACGCCTTCGTCGAGGCCGGCATGGAGACCGACGGCAAGACTGTCCTCTACGACGGCCGGACCGGTGAAGCTTTTGAGAACCGGGTTACGGTGGGAGTCATGTACTATCTGAAGCTCCTCCACCTGGTTGATGACAAGATTCACGCCCGCTCCATCGGGCCCTACTCGCTGGTTACCCAGCAGCCCCTGGGCGGCAAAG
>DUUZ01000156.1 GCA_012841255.1 Clostridiaceae bacterium | reverse complement strand
TCGCCGAGGAAGATAAAAAGAAAAAGGATGAAGTCGAAACCAAGAACCGGGCGGAGACCACCCTCTTTGAAACTGAAAAACTGCTCAAGGAATCCGGCGACAAGTTCGAGGAAGCCGACAAGCAGGCGGTGGAAGAGCATCTGGCCAAGCTGCGCGACAGCCACGAAAGAGGCGATCTGGACGCCATGAAGGCGGACATGGAAGCCCTGAGTCAGGCGGTCTACAAGGCTTCCGAAGCCATGTACAAGAAGACCCAGGAGGCCCAGGCACCGGAGCAGCATGAGGCTCCGCCTCAGCCTGAAGCGCCGGGCACCTATGAGGCCGACTTCAAGGATGTGGGCGGCGACGCCAACTAAAAGAAATAGAAAACCGGCAAAGACGGGGGCAGTCACGGCATGCGTGGCTGCTCCTGTCTCATGCTAAGATAGGAAACGGCCGCAAAATCGGCTGCAGGAGGATCAGGTGGCGACAAAACGCGATTATTACGAAGTTCTCGGTGTTCCGCGCGACGCGGATGAAACCGCCATTAAGAAGGCATTCTGGAAACTTGCCAAGAAGTACCATCCCGACGTCAATCCGGACGACAAGGATGCGGAAGACAAGTTCAAGGAGGCCAATGAGGCGTACGAGATTTTGTCGGACCCGGATAAACGGGCCGCCTATGACCAGCTGGGCCACGCAGGAGTCGATGAATCCTACGCGGCGGGAGCCTCCTATTCAGCCGGCAGCATCAACCTGGATGACCTCTTTTCCACACTCTTCGGAAGCTTCGGAGGCTTCGGGGGCTTCGGTGGCTTCGGCCAGCAGCAGCCGCGCCGCCGGACCGGGCCCTCCCGGGGGGCCAATCTGCGCTACCGGATGAACCTGGATTTCATGGAGGCCGCCTTCGGGGTGGAACGTGAAATCACCATCCAGAAGGCCGACCGCTGTACAAAGTGCCATGGCAAGGGGACGGCCGACGGTTCCGACCCCAAGACCTGTCCGGTCTGCGACGGATCGGGCCAGGAATATACCCAGCAGCAGACCCTTTTCGGCCAGGTTATGACGACCCGGGCCTGTTCGCGCTGCGGGGGAGAAGGCCAGATCATCGACAACCCCTGTCCCGTCTGTCACGGCGAAGGCATGGTCATGCGGGAGAAGAAACTCCTGGTCAATGTCCCCGCCGGTATAGATGAAGGGGAGATGCTGACGCTCCGCGGCGAAGGGGAACCCGGCCGCAACGGCGGACCCTACGGAGACCTCTACATCCAGATCTTCATCCGGCCCCACCCCATCTTTACCCGTCAGGGCAACCGGACCTTTACGGAACTTCCGGTCACCTATGCCCAGGCAGCTTTGGGGGCCGAGGTCGAAGTGCCGACCATTGACGGCCCTGTGACCCACAAACTCCGGGAAGGAACCCAGCCTGGCGAAGTCGTGACTTTGCGCGGCAAAGGAATCCCCTATATCAGCAGGCCGACGGCCCGGGGGGACCACCAGTTCCGGGTGGTCATTGAAGTACCCCGCAATCTCTCCTCCGAGCAGAAGGATGTGCTCCGCCGCTTCGATGAATCGACGTCGGAAGAGAACTACGAGGGCAGAAAAAGCTTCTTCGACAAGGTCAAGACAGCTTTCGGGGCCTCCCGGTCCCGCTAGAAAAGAGCTTGATCATGACCTCGCTTGTTGCAATTGACCTGGAATGGAATACGGCTTCGCGGGGTCTCAAGGTGGATCCGGACCTGGCCTCCCGGATGATGTTTGAAATCATCGAGATCGGTGCAGTCCGTCTGGACGACGGAATGCGCGTCAAGGACCGCTTTGCCACGCCGGTCCGGCCTGTCCTTTATACCAAGCTTCAGCACCATATCGCCCGGGTGACCAACCGGACCTCCCAGAGTCTGGAGGAAGGGCTGACCTTCCCCAAGGCCTGGCGGTCCTTATTGGACTTTGCCGGCCATGACCTGGTATTAGCTTCCTGGGGTACCTCAGACCCCGAGGTCCTGATCTCCAATTTGCAGTTTCATGAAATAAAACCCCAACCGGCCTTCCGGGCCCTCAATATCCAGGCGGTTTTTTCCGCCCTGGCCGAAGGGACCAGCCGGGGCAACCAGCGGTCCATTGAATATGCCCTGGATTTCCTCCGCCTGGACAAGGACCTGCCCTTTCATGAGGCCTTGTCGGATGCTGTCTACGCCGGCCGGATCCTGGCCGAGACCCTGCGTCCGGAACTGGAAGCCGGAAAAGACCCGGAGAAACTTCTGAAACCCTTCATCTACGACCCCTTCCTGGTCAGCCAGTCGGAGGAGCGGCTTGAAATTGAAAAAGATACCGATGTCCCGGCCTACCTGAACCGCCGGACTTACCGCTGCCCGGCCTGTCAAAATCCCCTGACCGGTGATTTCATGGAGATCAACCCGGGCAAGAGCTGGTTCGCCAAGGGACATTGCCCCGATCACGGCGACATTGAACTCCTGGTCAAGAGGGCCCGGAGAACCCGTACCCCCCAGCTCCAGGTCAGATGCCGCATTCCCCAGGGACCGCTTGTCGTCCCAAAGCCTCCGCCCGAAAAAGAGCGGGTGGTCTGGACCGATCCCAAAGCTGAATAACCCTGCGTAACCTTCCGGCGGTTCCGCCGTCCTAAGGGGTGAAGACCTTTTGGGAGGTAACTGCCATGAACAAAAGCAGAATTCTGGCCCTTGTGTTGGGGCTTTTTATGCTGATGATCCCCTTGACGGGCTGTCAGACGGCAACAAAGGATGATCCGGCAAAGGACGGAGCACTGGTCCGGCCGGGGGAGGTCCTGGCTGATGTCGCCTATGAGGACATCCCGGAGAGCCTGCGTCTGGCCCTCTGGACTTTCGCAGGCAAGACTTCCGGCCCGGCTCTTGCGGATATAAACAAAAACACTCTATATTCCCCGGTCAGCCTTTATTATGCTTTGGCCATGCTGGAAGCGGGGGCGGCCGGTGAAACAAAAACGCAGCTCCGCGCTTTTCTGGAGGCGGGGGGAGAAGATCCCGGGCCTGCCCTGCAAGCCCTCTATGCCCTGATGACCAAAGAAGGCGAGTACAACACAGAACAGATCGCCAACGCTCTCTGGATCCGGGAGGACCTGGTCAAGGAGGGTGAAGGAGGCGTCAAGCAATCCTTCCTGGACTCCATGTCCAAATACTTTTATGCCTCGGCCTTCGCCGTGGATTTTCAAAAAGAAGAAACCCCCGCCATCATGAGCCGCTGGGTGGAGGAGGAGACCCGGGGCAAGATCAAGCCTGAGATCGATACCAGTGATCCCACCCTCTTGATGATCCTCATGAACACCCTCTACTTCAAGGATGGCTGGGTGGAGCCCTTCGGGGAAGATGAAAAGAGCCTGGGGCCCTTCTTTGCGAAGAACAAGACGGTGGACGATGTCTCCTACCTGACCCGATCCCATACTCTCCTCCCTCTATATAAGAACGACCGTTATAAGGCGGTATCCCTGGCTCTCAGCTCCGGCCAAATGACCTTTGTTCTTCCCAATGAAGGGCTGACCCCGGAGGAACTGCTGAAAGATACAGATTTCCTCCCCGGCCTTTGGACCTAGTATGGGGAGACCGCCCGGGTAGACCTCAAGATCCCGGTCTTTGAATACAAGTCCAAGACCGACATTCTGGAAGCCCTGGAATCCCTGGGCCTTGCCGATATCGTCCAGGATGCCCCGGATTTTTCAGCCATGATGGACCGGGGAGCCTCGGTCAGCCACATCTCCCAGGAAGCCTTTATTGCCCTGGATGAAAAAGGTGTGGAGGCGGCTGCTTACACGGAAATCGGGATGGTGGAGTCCGCTCCTCAGGTCCCGGATGAAGTGCAGGTCTTCCACCTGGACCGCCCCTTTATCTTCGTCATCTCAGACCAGGCCGGTGTCCCTCTCTTTGTCGGGACCATCCGGAATCCCAAATAAGCAGGAGATACAAAAATGAAAATGAAGAGCTTCAAAATCCTTGCCCTGGCCCTGGCCGCTTTGATCGTCCTCCCTTCAGTTCTGGGATGTTCGCCCCGCCCTTTGGACGAAGACCCAGACCATCACCTGCCCACCGAGACGAGTGGAGGAACAGTAAAAGCCCGGACTCTGGCCCTGCCGGGAACGCCCCTGAAGACGGAGCCTGGATGGGAGGTCAGTGAAGAGCTTCGGGAGGCCGTCTGGCGCTT
>DUUZ01000020.1 GCA_012841255.1 Clostridiaceae bacterium | reverse complement strand
GGAAGGGATCGAAGGTGCCGCCGAAAAGACCGATCACAAAAGACTAGCCCTCCTTTTTCAGGGTCAGGTCCTGGCCCGCCCCGTGCTCCTTGGCATCCAGGACCAGCCAGGCATTGATGAAGCTGTCGATATCCCCGTCCATGACGCTGTCCACGTCCCCCGTCTCAAAATTGGTCCGGTGGTCCTTGACCATGGTGTAGGGACAAAAGACATAGGAGCGGATCTGGCTGCCCCAGGCATTGTCGAAAACCTCGCCCTTCAGATCCTCGATCCGCTCCAGCTGGTGCTGACGGGCCAGAAGATAAAGGCGGGATTTCAGCATCCGCATGGCCGTTTCCTTGTTCTGAAGCTGGGACCGCTCGTTCTGGCAGGTGACCACCAGCCCGGTGGGGATGTGAGTCAGGCGGACGGCGGAACTGGTCTTGTTGACGTGCTGGCCGCCGGCCCCCGAAGCCCGGAAGGTATCGACCTTCAGTTCGTCCGGGTCAATGTTGATCTCAATGGTGTCATCCAGCTCCGGCAGGACCTCGCAGGAGGCAAAGGAGGTATGGCGGCGGCCCGAGGAATCGAAAGGCGAGATCCGGACCAGGCGGTGGACCCCGTTTTCACTGCGCAGATAGCCGTAGGCATTGGGGCCTGCAATCCGGAAGGACACCGTCTTGATGCCGGCCTCCTCCCCGTCCAGAAGGTCCAGGACCTCCACGTCGAATTCATGGCGCTCAGCCCAGCGGGTGTACATGCGAAAGAGGAGACCCGCCCAATCCTGGGCCTCGGTCCCTCCGGCACCCGCATGCAGGGAGACGATGGCATTCATGGCATCGTGCTCGCCCGTGAAGAGGGTCTCCAGGCGCAGGCTGTCATACGCGCGCTCCCAGTCCCTGACCGACTCCTGGGCTTCTTTCAGCATGCTCGCATCGTCCTCTTCCGAGGCCAGGTCCAGCATGACCCCGATGTCCTCGTTCTGGGCCAGGAGATCTTCGAAGCGCTTCCTTTTCTTATTGAGGAAGGCGATCCTTTTCTGGACGCTTTGGGCCCGGCCGGGGTCTCCCCAAAAGTCAGGCTCCAGGGTTTCCTTGGTCAGTTTTTCCTTCTCTTCTTCATCGGCTTCCAGGCGGAGCGAATCGCGAAGTTCATGGAGTTGTATTTGATGGCGTGCCGCAAGGGCTTGTAGTTCTTCCAAAGTCATAAGTCTTTCCGTTTCCGTTCATTGGCAAATTCGTAGAGTACCCGATTTCATGAGCGGGGTCAGTGGCCGTCAAGGGCCCGGCGGACCGACAGGGAACGATAGAACATGCCTGCCAGCCTTCCGTAGGCCAGGGTGTTCAGGGCGAAGAAAAAGGCCCGGATCAGGCTTCCCGCCCAGAGGCTTTCGCTGAAGAGCGAACGGAGCAGGTCCCCGGCAATGGTGGTCAGGGAACGAAGGAAAAGAAAGGAGGCAAAGATAAAGAATTTCATGCCCGAAGTCATCTTGTAGCTGCCCTCCATGGCCGAGGGGAGGGACTTGCCCTCGAAGATGACGATGAAAATGGTCATGGACAGCATGGTGGTCAGAGCATAAAAAGGAATACCCATGGCCGGCAAAGAGAGGATGTAGGGCACCAGCATGGTGGCGGCCAGCAGAAGCAGGGCGGGGAAGGCCCGAAGGGCCGTCATGCTGGGCGAACGGTCCGGGGTCACCTGCAGGGGCGGGATCACGATGGAATCGTCCTCGCCGATGACCTGGCCGGTCATTTCGGACGAGGCAAAGAGCCAGTGGACCGCGTAAAGGAGGATGAACCAGAGGGAAACAACAAAAAGACCCGCCTGCCGCCAAAGCATGGAGAACCAGGCAGGCGGGGGAAAGGGCAGGTAGCCTTCCCGCTGCAAAAAGGCCGAAAGCTGGGTCTGGAAAAGATCCAGGGCTCCGTTTCTGGGCATGGTTATATAGGCCAGGGAGGCCAGCCCGAAAAGCGACAGAAACCAGAGATGAACCAGTTTCGTCTTGGGCATCTTATCTATTTTCAATGCTTCGAATATAATCCGCAAAAAAAGCACCCTTTCCGTCCCCGGCGCGGGGAACCTCCCCCAGTATACTATTGCCGGGCAAGGGGGCCAAAGGCTGTATCCTATGTTTGGCGCAGCGACTCCACCCGGACCACGCCCCGGGTCTGGGTCAGCCGGTAGATCAGGGCCTCCTCGTACTCCAGCACCCCGCTGGAGCGGAAGGTGGCCAGGATATGGACCAGGCCGTCCACGGGGGGCGTCTGCTGGAAACCGATGATCTCGGCCCCCGCCTCCAGGAAGACAGCCAGGCACATCATGGCCGAGTGCTCCTGGTACTCCATGGTCACCAGGACCGTGGTCACGGCCCCCTCCTCCATGGTCTTCAGGGGCCTTATGGCCTTGCGGTATTTATAGTAGGCGCTCCTGCTGATCCCCACCCGGCGGACGGCCGCATTGACCGAGGGGACCCTTTTCAGGTCCAGGAGTCTTTTGACCTCGATCACCTTCAAGAAGACCTCGGGCAGGATATCCTCCCGGACCAGATAGTATTTCTCAGGCGGTTTTTTCCCCGTCATCGCTCCAGCTCCTCCAAAAACATACGGAAGGCCCGGCCCCTGTGGCTGAGCCTATTCTTTTCTTCAGCCGTCATCTGGGCCATGGTCCTCTCATGGCCCGAAGGCATGAAAACGGGGTCATAGCCGAAGCCCCCGCTGCCCATTCTTTCCCGGGTGATTTCTCCCCGGGTGATCCCCTGGTAGACCTTTTCCCCGCCGCCCGGACCGATGACAGCCAGGGAACAGCAGAAGGCGGCCCCCCTTTGCCCTTGGGGAACCTCCTCCATCTCCTCCAAAAGCCGGCGGACATTGTCCTCATCCCGGGCGTCTTCCCCGGCATAGCGGGCCGTGCGGATGCCCGGCCTCCCCTCCAGGGCATCGACGCAAAGCCCGGAATCGTCGGCCATGACCCAGCCGCCGGTAAGCACATGGACGGCCCGGGCCTTTTGCAGGGCATTCTCATCGAAACTATGCCCGGTCTCTTCTGCCGCAGCTTTCACAAGTTCTGCGTCCAGGCCGCGGATGACCAGGCGGGAGCCTTCCGCGATATGGCGGAATTCCTTCAGCTTGCCCTCGTTGTGGGTGGCGGCAATCAGGTCGATGACATTCTTATCCGGCATGGTCTCCTCCTAAAGTCCAAGAAAATCCGCCATGGCAAAGGCGGCCTTGCGGACCGTTTCTTCCTCGAAGGGCGAGGGGTAGCCCGCCTTGGCAATCCGCTGACAGGCCGGCATCTCGGGCGGCGCCACCAGGAGCCGGACAAAGGCGTCTTCCAGCCGGCGGTAGTGCCGGCCCAGGGGCAGGGTGCCCAGGGCCGAAACAGCCCCCAGAGCGTAGTAGATGCCCTCCAGAGGGCGGGTCCACCAGGAGGGGGCATAAAGCCACAGATCCTCCAGCGGCAAGAGGCTGGGGGAAGCAGGGGCCGCCCCGTCCAATTGGTAACGGGAGGCAATCTCTCCCCAGGCATGGCGGAAGACGTTGAGATTGGTCACCCGGGCCCTGCAGAGGAATTCCTCCATCTCATCCAGGGCGGCGTAAAGCGGCAGGTCGGCCAGCAGTTCCAGAAGATCGTACTCCCGGGCATAGCGGGCCATATTGCCGTAGAAGAGCCCCCAGGTTTTCTGGGACAAAAAGGCCATGGAATGCCGGACCGTCTGTAAAATTGCCTCCGGTGCTGCAAAGGGGAAGGGCTCCTCTTGTGCGGCATTGGCCTGATTGAGAAGGAGCAGACCGGTCTCGGAAAAGAGAATCCGGCCCAGGCGTTCCTGCGGCACCTGGGACAGGAAGAGGAAAGACTTCCCGATACCGGGCATATAGGCTCCCAGGACCCCTGAACTGCCGTCCAAGGAACAAAGCTCCGCGGGGACCTCATCGGCACCCGGTCCGGGCATGACCCGGAAGGACAGGGCCCCCTTCTCCTTCATGGCTTCATAAAGAGGAGATTTGGCCGTGAATATGGCCGTCAGGGCTTCCAGGTAGGTGTCCTCCAGGGGGAAGGCCTGGGTATCCAGGACAGGCACCCCGAAGACTGCCGGATACAGAAGATCCCAGGGCCGGGGTTCGCTTTGGCCGGTCCGCTCCCACTGCAGGCTCCGGGCCCTGGGAAGGAGGGGTGCAATATGTTCTTCCACCAGCTTGCGGAAGACTGGAATCTGCGGCCGGGCCTGGTCATCCAGCCCCGACCGGCTGACCGTGTAATCGTAAAAGGACAGATAGCCTGCCTTTTCCGCCAGGTTGCGGCGGAGTTCATGGAGGCGTGCGAAGGATTGCTCGGTCTCCTTGAGGCTTCTGGCCAGGTCGCCGGCCAGGGTGTGGTAGGCCCTCATCCTCCGGTCCCGGGACATGGACTGTAAAAGTCTTCGGGTGTCGCCCCGGACCGCTGCCGGCCGGGTGCTGGAAAAAGAAAGCCGGTCCAGCCGCTCCTCCTGGCTCCTGACCTCTGCCCGCTCGGTCTCCAGTTCGGGGGCCAGTTCCTTCCTGGCCGAGGCTGAAAGCCTCTTCAGGGCATCCCAGTAAGACTGGCCCAGGTAGGCTTTGGCCTTCTCCCCTTTCGAGGACTGGGTTACCATTAAAAAATAGTCGGAATACTCGGTCAGAAATTGACGCCGGAAATCCATATAGAGGTCATGGGCTTGACGGGAGCTCTCGTCGGACGGATCCAGGAAGACCCGGAGGGCCAGGCGTTTGCAGGCCGTCTCCAAAATCGCATACTGGTCTGCCGTCTGCCGGATGGCCCGGGCCGCCTCTTCGGCCCCGAAGGCCATTCGGAAGCGGGACGCAGCCTTGCGGGCCCCTTCGGCCAGCTCCGCAGCCGGGCGGGGCTCGGGCAGGTCTTCTTCTCTCAGCCAGTCCAAAAGATCCACGTCCCCGTCTCCTTTAAAATTTCCTACATCCGGTCGACCGGCTCGATTCCCGCCAGGCGAAGCCCCGCCGACAGGGTCCGGCCGACCGCCTGGACCAGGGCCAGCCGGGCCGCGATCAGATCCTCATCTTCCGAACGCAGGATCAGGGTGTGGTGATAGAAGCCGTTGAAGGCCCGGGCCAGCACCATGAGCTGGCGGATCATGACCGAGGGTTCATAGCTTTCCCGGGCGGCCTCCACCGACCGGCCGAAGCGGTCGATCTCCCGCAGGACCTCCTGCTCGTGATCCGAGACCAGCAAGGAAAGCTGGGCATCCGTCACCTCTTCCGCAGCGCGGGCCAGATGGTCCGGGGCCTTGCGGAAAAGAGAGGCACAGCGAGTAACCGTGTACATGAGATAGGGGGC
This sequence comes from Clostridiaceae bacterium, assembly GCA_012841255.1. Lineage (GTDB taxonomy): Bacteria > Bacillota > Clostridia > Saccharofermentanales > DTU023 > UBA4923. The sequence continues at coordinate 159 of DUUZ01000020.1, read as the reverse complement.
GGTCTCCCCTTCAAAGTCCAGCATCTCCTCCCAGGAGAAGACAATGTCACGCTCCCGGCCGTTCTTCAGATAGGCGTAGCGGACGGCTCCCACCCCGATGGCTTCGGCTGTCCGGCCGATGGTCTCCTCATCCATGTCCGGATTGTTGGCCTCAATGAT
>DUUZ01000155.1 GCA_012841255.1 Clostridiaceae bacterium | reverse complement strand
TTTACCCCCTGCTACCGCCGGGAGGCCGGATCCTACCGGGCCGACGAGCGCGGAATGATCCGGGGGCACCAATTTAACAAGGTGGAGATGTTCCAGTACACCCGTCCCGAGGATTCGGAGGCGGCCTTTGAGGAACTGGTCCGCAAGGCTGCGAAACTGGTGGAAGGCCTGGGGCTGGTCCACCGGGTCAGCCGCCTGGCAGCAGGGGACTGCTCTGCCGGCATGTACAAGACCTATGACATCGAGATCTGGATTCCCAGCATGCAAATCTATAAAGAGGTGAGTTCGGTATCGAATGCCCGCGACTACCAGGCGCGGAGAGGCAGTATCCGCTACCGGCAGCAGGAGACGGGAAAAACCGACTTCCTGCATACCCTGAACGGCTCAGGGCTGGCTACCTCGCGGGTGATCCCTGCCATCGTGGAACAGTGCCAGGAGCCGGACGGCTCGATCCGGGTTCCGGAGGTGCTGGCCCCCTGGATGTTCGGCATCGATGTCATTCACCCGGTCAAGCCGGGCAATGTCTGATCATTACACAACAGTCCGCCGGGAAGGCCTCTATGAGCTGACGGAGCGCGGCTCCCGCTTCATCGGGATCTGCAGTCCCATCGCGACCGAGGAGGATGCGCTCTCGCTCATCGCCGATTCACGTATCCGCTATCCCGAGGCCCGGCATTATGTCTATGCCTGGAGGACGGATATTCCCACCCGTCTGCAGCGTTTCACGGACGACGGGGAACCCCACGGTACAGGAGGGCGTCAGTTGCTTGACGCCCTTTCGCACGAGGAGATCGACCGGGCCTGCCTGGTTGTGGTCCGCTATTTCGGCGGTATCCTCTTGGGGACGGGCGGCTTGTCCCGGGCCTATGCCCAGGCGGCCCGGGGAGCTTTATCTGCAGCCGGACCGGTCCGTTTCGTCCGGGCGGAAACCTTCCTTCTTGAAACGGATTACGCTGTCTTCCATCAGCTGGGAGGCCGCATCGAGGCGGCTGGTTTCTTCTTTGAGGATCCTGAATACGGGGCCCGTGTCCGCCAGGTGGTGGGGACAACTGCCGACAGGGTCGGCGACCTTCAGGAAATGGTCATGCACTATTCTGCCGGTGAAGCCAGTCTGCAAGCCCACGGGGAGCGCTGGCTGGAAGCGCCGGATACCAAGGTATAATAGAGCCAGAAACAGAAAACTGGCGAAGGAGGAATTATGGCCGGTCATTCAAAATGGAGCAACATCAAGCGCCGCAAGGAAGCAGTCGACGATAAAAGGGGCAGAATTTTCACGAAACTGGGGCGGGAGCTCCAGATGGCGGTGCGTTCGGGCGGCCCTGACCCGGAAACCAACACCGTACTCCGGGATGCTGTGGCCCGGGCCAAGTCCTACAACATGCCCAATGACAGCATCAAGCGTTCAATTGAACGGGCGGCCGGCGAAGGCAGCGGCCAGCTGGATGAAATCTATTACGAAGGCTACGGCCCCGGAGGGGCTGCGGTCATGGTGCGGGCTCTGACGGATAACCGGAACCGGACGGCCGGCGAAGTCCGACATATTTTCACCAAGTTCGGAGGCAATCTGGGAACGGATGGCTGTGTCGCATTCCAGTTCGAGCGCAAGGGCCTTCTCTTTATTGAGCGCCAGGAGGACCTGGACGAGGAACAGGTCTTTATGGATGCCCTGGAAGCCGGAGCTTCGGATGTTTTCATGGAAGATGAATACATGATCGAGATAGAGACGGCGCCCGAGGATTTCTCGGCTGTCCGCGACCGGCTGGCTAAGACCTACAGCTTCATTGAGCAGAGTCTGGGACCGGTCCCCAGTGTCCGGATTGAACTGCCGGATGAAGAAGACCGCGCCAATATGGAAAAGATGATCGACCGGCTGGAGGACAATGACGATGTACAGGATGTCTACCATAACTGGGAAGAAGAAGATCCGGCTTAGGTCATGAATACGGGCTGGTTCAGACGGCGGAAAAGCGGGACCGCTGCGACTGGCAGTCCGCTTCCG
>DUUZ01000154.1 GCA_012841255.1 Clostridiaceae bacterium | reverse complement strand
ATACTGCTCGGTCTACCAGACCATCGGCCATGTGGCCGAGATGGAGACCCGCCTGACCCTGACTCCCTGAGTATGCGCGGAAAGGGCTGGATCCGGGATATCCTTTCCCATTTCATTATCCTGCTCCTCCTGGGAGCAGGGCTTTTGGCCCTATCCAAAAAGGCCGGGGAGATCCCGGCCCTGGCCGCCCTGGATTATCTGGACAAGGCCCTGACGGCGGCCTTCGTCCTTTACGGGCTCATGGTCCTCATCTTTATCTTCCAGCTCTTTTCATCCGCCAAGCTGGAGCGTTTCAGCCCCGGAAATCCCGACAGCCTGGCCCGGCTGGACCGGATGCGCCGCTTCAAACTGCCGGGAGGCTATACCAAGCTGCAGGAGACCCTGCCGGATTTCCGCTCCTATTTCCGCTCTTCCTTTATCGGGCCCGGCTGGAAGCGGTCGGCCGCCCAGCCCTTTGATGCGGTTTTTGTGCGGAAAAGGAAGCTGCCTACATTTGGCCGGACCCCTTATGTGGACCGGGTCTTCATCTTCTACCACCCCATGCTCAATGTCCTGATCGTCGATCAGATCCTCAAGGAATGTGAACGTCACATCACCGAGTTCTACCGTTTTTATCCGGCAGTCCGTAATACGATCCTATTTGTAACGGACATGAAAAACCGGGATGAGGTGACGTCCGCCGGAGCAGGGGCCGTCAACTATCTTTGCAACCCCGGCCGCCGCATCAGCCTCTATCCCCTTTTGCTGGATATGGAGAGCGGCCGCTTTTTCTATCCCCTGGATACGACTCTCCTGTCCCGCCGCCGGCGCTTCTACCACTGGATCCAAAAGCTCCTCTTCCGCCGCCGGATCAAAGAGGCCTTCCGGCCAAAGTCCCAAAAGCAGTCCTGACAAGCGGTCGTCCGCCATCCTTTCGCGCCGGGCGTTACCGCCGCTTTTATGCCTGCGTCCTACTATGTTTTACAGGAAAGGGGGGGTCTTGCCCATGAAAAAAACATTTGCAGTGACCGGCATGACATGCGCAGCCTGTGAAGCCGCCGTCCGGCGCGCCGTATCCAAATTGGAGGGCGTCAGCGATGTCAATGTCAATGTCCTGACCGGGACCATGACCCTGGATCTGGATCTGTCTTCCCAGACGGAAAGTGCCGTCATGGAGACTGTTGAAAAGACCGGCTACGGGATCAGTCTTCTGGGAGAGGGTTCCGCATCGGCAAAGACCGACCGCCGGGCCGAACGGCAGAAACTGGTCGAAGAGCGGGAGAAGGAAGAGCGGCTGATGACGCGGCGTCTTCTTTATTCCACCGTCATCCTGATCCCCCTCATGTGGATCTCCATGGGTCCCATGCTGGGCCTGCCCCTGCCTTCCTTTTTGTCGGGGCATGTCAATGCCGTGGGCTACGCCCTGATCCAGATGGTCTTCGCCCTGGCAGTCATGCTGATCAACTATTTCTTCTTTACTTCAGGTTTCAAGGGCCTGCTCCACCGGGCGCCCAATATGAACAGCCTGATTGCGCTGGGGTCCGCGGCTTCCTTTGTCTTCGGCATCTTTGCCATCTACAGGATCGGCAACGGCCTGGGGACAGGCGATGCGGCCCTGATCGACCGCTATCTCCACCAGCTCTACTTCGAGTCGGCGGCCATGATCCTGGTCCTGATCATGGTGGGGAAAACTTTGGAGGCCCGGGCCAAGGGCAAGACATCCGAGGCCCTGACCGGCCTTCTGGATCTGGTCCCGCAAACGGCTCTGGTCATGCGGGACGGCGAACGGGTGGAGATCAGCGCCGATGAACTCAAGCCCGGCGACCTGGTGGTCCTCCTGCCCGGGGGCAGGGTGCCCTGTGACGGAGTGGTCCGGGAAGGCCACAGTTCCATCGACGAGTCGGCTATGACCGGGGAGAGCATCCCGGTCGAAAAGGCGGCAGGGGACCGGGTGACCTCGGCCACCATCAACGGGACGGGAACCCTGCTTTTCGAGGCGACCAAGACAGGCGAGGACACCACGCTGGCCCAGATGATCCACCTGATGGAGGAGGCCTCTTCCTCCAAGGCGCCTGTGGCCCGTCTGGCTGACCGGGTGTCGGGGGTCTTTGTCCCCATTGTCATCGCCATTGCGGTTGTGACCCTGGCAGTCTGGCTGATCGCCGGCTACCCGGGCGAACTGGCCTTCTCCATGGCCATCTCGGTCCTGGTCATCTCATGTCCCTGTGCCCTGGGCCTGGCAACCCCTGTTGCCATTATGGTGGCAACCGGCCAGGGAGCCCGAAACGGCATCCTGATCAAATCCGGGGAGGCTTTGGAAGGGGCGGGGAATCTCAACAGCGTCATCTTTGACAAGACCGGCACCCTGACCGAGGGAAAACCCCGGGTCACGGAAATCCTGGTCCGGTCCGGCGTCCATGAAAGCTTCCGGACGAAAGAGGACGTCCTGGAGCTTGCAGCCACACTGGAGGAGCTGTCCGAGCATCCCCTGGCAGGTGCCGTCCTCAAGGCTGCGGAAGACCGGGGCCTGACCGGCCGTGTCCCACTCAGGGAATTCCAGGCGGTCCCGGGACGGGGCATCCGGGGAGTACTGGAGGACGGTGAGGAAGTCTACATCGGGAGCTCCAACTATATGAAGGAACTGGGCATCCGGGATGAGGCCCTGGAAAAGGAAGCCGGCCGCCTGTCCCTGGAGGGGCGGACCATCCTCTTCCTGGCGCTGGGATCCTCCCTCATCGGCCTGATCGGTGCGACCGACCAGCTGAAGGCGGGGAGTGTCGCAGCCGTGGAACGCCTGCACAAGCTGGGCATCCGGGTCATCATGCTGACGGGCGACAGGCGGGAAACCGCCGAGGCCATCGGCCGTGAACTGGGCGGTGTCCAGGTGATCGCGGAAGTCCTGCCCACGGATAAGGCGGAGGTGGTCAAGCGGCTGCGGGATCAGGGTGAGCGCGTGGCCATGGTCGGCGACGGCATCAACGATGCTCCTGCACTGGCCATCGCGGATATCGGGATTGCCATCGGGGCGGGCAGTGATATCGCCATTGAATCGGCAGACGTTGTTCTGGTCAGAAATGAACTGAACGATGCTGTGACTGCCATTGAACTCAGCCGCAAGACCCTGCGGACCATCAAGGAGAATCTCTTCTGGGCCTTCTTCTACAATGTGGTTGCAATCCCGGTTGCAGCAGGTGTCTTTTATACAGCCTACGGACTCCGGCTGACTCCCATGATCGGAGCCCTGGCCATGAGCTTCAGTTCCATCTTTGTGGTCCTGAACGCCCTGCGTCTCAGACGCTTCAAACCGGGACGGGAAAAAGCCTTCCGGAAAATTACCCAAGATACAACGTCTTTACAATACGATGACTTGCTGACTGCGGGTATTACAGATACTGCATGCCCGGTCATCTTTGAAGATGAGGAGGAAATAGAAATGGACAGGAAAATTGTTCTCACGGTCGACGGAATGACCTGCGGCCATTGCACGGCCCGGGTCGAAAAGGCCCTGAAGGAACTGCCCGGCGTCACTGATGCCAAGGCGGATCTGGATAGTAAGAAGGTGACGGTAGAGACCGACGGCGGCGTGGCTTTGGAGGCCATGAAGGCGGCGGTTGAAGAAGCCGGTTACCAGGTTGTATGAGTTATTTCCCGCTTCAGCCGGGAATACCAGAAGTCCCTCCCTGCCAAGGTTTTCTGCCCCGGGGAGGGGCTTTTTTTTGTTTTGTTCATGAATGAATAAATACATTTCTGCTATTTATATTCAATTTCTTTGATTTTTCTGGTATTACATACCGGAGCTTTCGTAATGCTTGTAACGGCCGTAACCGGCGTTTCTTTTCTTGATAATCATGCAAAAGGGGCATAAAATACAAAAATGGGACGATGTATGAAAGTAATATTTACTCTATTCTTATTTTTACGGCCCAACCTGAAAAAGAGCCGCAAAAACAATTGATTTGAGTCAGAGACTGCTCACGAACCTTGCATAAGTCATGCGAGGTTGGATAGTTAGGAAGGAAGCGGCAGGACTGATTCAGGGGAAGGGTTTACAGACCGGATCGTAGCTGAGACGGACGAGCCGGGCATCGTGCCTCAAGGGTTTATTTTTATTAACTCAACACGGCCAGAACGAATATGAAGTGGTGATGCGAATGGACAGGCGCTATTCTTACTTGCGCCAAAATGCGGAAAGCATAAGGAAAAATATGAGGATAGAACAATGGAAACAAAAAGATGGCACAAATTATTGGCGATTGTGCTGACATTGGTGATGCTGGCCAGCCAGATGGCAATGGCGCCGGTTCTGGCATCAGCCGATGAAGGCGAGTTGCAGCCAGGGGAGGTGCGAACGTACAAGACGGCAACGCCCGTCCCCGGCATGGTCAACACATGGGATGTCAAATTAAGAGTGGAGGGCCGGGATGATGTCCAGACCTAGACCACAGATATCGTCCTGGTCATCGACCGCTCCGGCTCGATGGGCGGGACCTCGGGACGGATGGCGGCGGCCAAGACGGCAGCCAAGAGCTTCATCGATTACATGATTCAAAACGATCCCAATCTCCGGATCGGGATTGTCTCATTTGCGAATGACGCTTCCCAGGACCGGACCTACAGCAGAAACAGAACCGATTTGAAAAATGCTGTAGACGGCCTGACTGCCACCGGAGGCACGCATACACAGGCAGGGCTTTATACGGCCCGGACCCTGATGAATACCTCGACGGCAGACCGGCGTTTCATCGTTTTCCTGTCTGACGGCGAGCCCACCTACAGCTATGAGCCTGTAAACTGGAGCAATCCGACCGAAACCCTGCCCGGCTACTATTTCGATGATGGTGCCAAGGGCAACTTCACCTATAAGAATTACTATGCGATCTACGACGGCAACCACACGACGACTCGGGTAGGCTCCGGCAATCTGATCCGCAGTTCAACCGCGACACACAACGGCAGCCGTTACTGGCCCCAGGAAGTCGGCGGAACCGTCTACTATCCCCTGGACCGGTCGGGCAATTCTAATAACCGCACCTATACGGCCAAGAACCTGTACTATGTTGACAACGGGCTGGCAGCCGTCCGCGCCGCCTCCGACACCAAGGGGGATGCGGGTTTCAGCGGCCTGTTCACGATTGCACTATCGGCAGGGACCGAAGGGACCTCCATTTTGGAGCAGATCGCAACCAGCCCCTCCATGGCTTATGCGACGGGGAACCCGGCCGACCTGCAATCCATCTACGATGCCATCGGCCTCGAGATTGCGACTCAGCACGCCATCAACAATGCGGTGATCACCGATGAGATGGGGGACGGCTTCCAGCTGATTTCCGGATCCATCGCCGTGACCGAGGGGACGACCTCCGTTGCCCCGGCAGGCGGCGGGAAGAACCAGACCATTACCTGGACCATCAGCCCCTACGTCAGCGCCCGGATCGGAACATCCGATGTGCGCTTTGCCGAGATGACTTACCGGATTGAGATTACGCCGGGAATCCTGACGGCGACGCCGTCAACGCCAGCCGCTGACCCTGAACACAATCTTTTCCTGACCAACAAATCGACCGACATGACCTACAAGAATTTCAACGGCACCCCGGCCACGGCGGCTTTTATCTCGCCCCAGGTGGACCCGGTGCTCCTGAAAATAAAGAAGATCCTGACGGATGCCCAGGGCAATGTCATCCCGACCGACCCCCGGCTCTTCAACGTCAAGATTGAGAAGGCTCCCGTGTTTGCACACACGGAGAACCTGGTCGTGGGAGCAGATTATGTCTGGCTTACGACCTTGCGTCATGAGGGACGGTACGATGTGACCGAGATCGGCGTGGACGGTTCACCGGCCACCCTGGATCAGTTCGACATCTACTACACGGTCGACGGGACGGAAGGACAGGATTATTTCGATGTCTTCCACCAGACCGGCGGGATTCCCCGCGGGGATATCACCATTGTTGTCAGGAACCGCGAAAATGCGGTCCGGGTCAGCTTTAACGGGTCCAAGACCCTGACAGGCCGGACGGACGCCTCGGTGGCCGACAGCTTCAAGTTCAAGCTGACAGCCTTGAACGGAGCTAAGATGCCGGCATCCGATGAAGTGACCCTGACCTTCAACGGCAACGGGACCCAGAACTTCAGCTTCGGACCCATCATCTACACCCTGTCGGATCTGGGCGGCCAGAACAGCAAGGTCCTGACCTACGAGATCAGCGAGATCAAACCGTCGCCCGGTATTCCAGGAATCGTCTATGACAGCAGCCTGGTCCGGACGGTGACGGTCACCCTGACCAAGAACGCCGCCGGCCTTATCCAGGCCAGCGTCAGCCCCGCTTCCGTATCCTTCGATAACAGCTACGGGGCAGGCGGCAGTTTCCTGCCGGCAGCCACCAAGACTCTGACCGGACGCAATCTTGCCGCCGGTGAGTTCACCTTCCATCTGGAAAAATTGATTCCCGGATCCAGCCCCCAGGCCTGGACCATGGTTGAAAGCAAGACGAATCTGGCCGACGGGACCATCCCCTTTGCCGCGATTCACTACACGACAGCCGACCTGGGGGTCCACACCTACAGGATCAGGGAAGATGCCGCCGTTCCCGGCGGGATCAGCCATGACCCCCTGGAGATCATTTACACAGTCACGGTCACGGACAACAAGGACGGCAGCCTGAATGTCGCCTACTCAGTGCCCGCTGACACCGAGTTCAACAATTTCTATATGGCGTCCGGTTCCTTTACCCCGCAGGTGACCAAAGCATTGGCGGGCCGGCCCCTTGAAAACGGCGAGTTCAGCTTCCAGCTCCGGGACGGGGACGGAACGCTGCTGCAGACCGTCAGCAACCTTGCCGGCGGCCAGGTTATTTTCTCCGCCATCCCCTATACCCAGGCGGACATCGGGCGGACCTTCACCTACACCATTAAGGAAGTTGTTCCCACGGTCGGTGAAAACGGGATGACCTACGATCCCCTGGTTGTCACCATCCAGGTTCAGGTGACCGACGCCGGAAACGGCGAACTGGCCATCACGCCGGTTTATTCCGCTGACACGGAATTCAATAACGTCTATGTGGCTGAAGGAAGCTTCCAACCGACGGTCAGGAAAGTCCTGGCCGGCCGGGAACTTGCAGCCGGTGAATTCACCTTCGCCCTCAAACGCAACGGCACGGTCCTGCAGACCAAAACCAATGCGGCCGACGGCACGGTGACCTTCGACCCCATCCTTTACACCCAGGATGACATCGGCCAGACCTACGCTTACACCATTGTGGAGGTCGTACCGGGAAGCCCCGAAACGGGGATGAGCTACGATGCCCTGGTGGTGACCATCACCGTCGATATTGCGGATGCCGGCCACGGTGCTTTGACCGTGACCCCCCATTATCCGGCGGATACGGAATTCGATAACGCCTACGCGGCCTCCGGCTCCTGGAATCCCCAGGTGACCAAGAAGCTCGAAGGCCGGGTTCTCAAGAATGGTGAGTTCAGCTTCCTGCTGAAAGATGTGGGCGGCAACGTTCTGCAGACCAAGACCAATACGGCCGGCGGTCAGGTGATCTTTGATGCGGTCAGCTACAGCCAGGCGGACATCGGCAAAACCTTCACCTACACCATCGAGGAAGTGGTTCCTGCCACGCCTGAAAGCGGGATGACCTACGATCCCATGATCCTGACGGTCACGGTTCAGGTGACGGACGTCGGCAACGGCCAGCTGGCCATTACGCCCGGCTACCCCGCCGATACCGAGTTCAACAACGTCTACACGGCCCAGGGCAGCTTCACACCGACAGTCAGGAAGGTCCTGGCGGGACGTGTGCTTGCAGCCGGTGAATTCACCTTCGCCCTCAAGCGCAACGGCACGGTCCTCCAGACCAAGACCAATGCGGCCGACGGCACGGTGACCTTCGATCCCATTCCCTACGGCCAGGACGACATCGGCCAGACCTATACCTACACCATCGTGGAAGTCGTACCGGGAAGCCCCGAGACGGGGATGACCTACGATGCCCTGGTGGTGACCATCACCGTGGATATTGAGGATGCAGGCGGCGGCCTTCTGACCGTCACCCCCCACTACCCCGCGGATACAGAATTCAACAACGCCTTCACGGCCTCCGGTTCCTGGACACCCCAGGTGACCAAGACGCTTGAAGGCAGGACCCTCAAAAACGGGGAGTTCAGCTTCCAGCTGAAAGATGAAGACGGCAACGTCCTGCAGACCAAGACCAACGCCGCCGGCGGCCAGGTGGTCTTCGACGCCGTCAACTACAGCCAGGCAGACATCGGGAAAACCTTCACCTACACCATCGAGGAAGTGGTTCCGGCCACACCTGAAAACGGGATGATTTATGATCCCATGATCCTGACAGTCACGGTTCAGGTGACGGATGCCGGCAACGGCCAGCTGGCCATTACGCCGGTCTACCCCGCCGACACAGAATTCAACAACGTCTATGCGGCCCAGGGCAGCTTCACGCCGATCGTCAGGAAGGTCCTGGCGGGACGGGAGCTTGCAGCCGGCGAATTCACCTTCGCCCTCAAGCGCAACGGCACGGTCCTGCAGACCAAGACCAATGCGGCCGACGGCACGGTGACCTTCGATCCCATCCATTACACCCAGGATGACATCGGCCAGACCTACGCCTACACCATCATTGAGCTTGTACCGGGAAGCCCTGAGACGGGGATGACCTACGATGCCCTGGTGGT
>DUUZ01000019.1 GCA_012841255.1 Clostridiaceae bacterium | reverse complement strand
GTCATCCGGTCTGCGGGCCTCTTTTTTATTCTTGTAAACAGAGCTATTCGTCCCGGAAGGCGGGACCCCTCTTTTCAATTTTCTTCTCCTCCCCTGCCTCAAACCAGACAAAGGAATCGATGCCCAGAATCTTCAGGTAATCCATGGTCTCCTTCATGTGCAAGCCGTTCTGGTCCTCGTGGTGGGCATCGGAGCAGATGGTGAAGGACCGTCCGCCCAGCTCCCGGAAACGGTTGAGGATGGCGGCATCCGGCATGGCCTCTTTCAGGGAGTAGCCCTTGCGCTTCATCAGGGAGTTGACCGTCCCTACATTGATCTCCAGGGCCTGGCCGTTTTTCACCATGATCCGGAAGAGGCGGTCAAAGGCCTCGGGTGCATGGCTGTAGTGCATCTTGGAATCACGCTCGGGCGCATAGCGGGAGAAGAAGTCAAAATGACCCACGATATTAGCCTCGGCCATGTCCTCGGCTGAATCCGCAATGGCCTGGATGACGCCGGTGTAGACCTTGTGAAGGGAAGAGGTGTAGATCTCGTCAGCATGGGTGAAGGGATCCAGGTTCTTGAAGTAGTGGATGGAAACGATGGAAAAATCGAAGGGATGATCCCGGACGACATCGTGGAGAACAGCCCCGGTTTCCGGCATCCAGCCCAGCTCAATTCCCAGCAGGAAACCCGGCGGATCCCCTTCTTTTCTCCCGGAAGGCATCCGCCTCCGGGGATAAAAAGTATCCATATAGGCCTTGGGATCGAAGGTCCAGGCCGAGCCATCCGCCATTTCACAGTTGGGGTCGTAGTGGTCGGAGATGCCGACGCCCAGGATGCCCCGTTCACGGGCCCTGGCCATCAGGGTCTCATAGGACTGGCTGGCATCCGGCGACCAGTCGCCCAGATGGTTATGCGCATCGACCAGGTGAATCACAGGCCTACTCCTGTCCGCAGGAGCCGCCGTGGAGGAAATCGTCCTTCAGGGCCCAGAGTTCATCGGAGAGGTCGACATAATATTCCTGAGGATTCTCAAAGCGCAAGAGGGAATCCCACAGGGTGTCCAGCTGCTTTTGGCAGAATGTCCGGATCTCTTCGATGGATCGTTTTTCATAACAGGACACCCCCTTTTTGAAGAGGGGCTGCAGGAGCGGGAGAGCATCAAAATCTGTCAGGGTCTTCCGCTTCCAGGTGTGATAGGGATCAAAGATTTCCAGGGGCTTGCGGTCATCGATGACTTCATGGGCCAGGGTGATCAGGTCGGCCTCCACCTTCCCTGTTTTCCTGTTGTAGAGGCGGTAAACGGACTTTTCACCCGGGTTGGTTACTTTTTCCGGATTGTCCGAAAGCTTCATCCGGGGCTCGGAGACTCCTTCATGTTCAACGGCTGCCAGCTTGTAGACCCCGCTGAAGACCGGCTCGGCCCGGGAGGTGATCAGGCGCTCACCGACGCCGAAGGCGTCAATCTTCGCCCCCTGGTGGAGCAGATCCCGGATCAGGTATTCGTCCACGGCGCTGCTGACGGTGATCTCGGCATCCGTGAGTCCGGCCGCATCCAGCATTTCCCGGGCCCGGATGGAGAAGTAGGCCAGATCCCCGGAGTCGATCCGGATGCCCTTCAAACGCTTGCCCATGGGCTCCAGGATCTCCCGGCTGACCCGGATGGCATTGGGCACCCCGCAGCGGAGCGTATTGTAGGTGTCCACCAGCAGATAGCAGTCGTCGGGGAAGACCCGGGCATAGGCGGCGAAGGCCTCATATTCCGTGTTGAAGGCCTGAACCCAGCTGTGGGCCATGGTCCCCATGACCGGGATGTCAAAAAGTTCCCCGGCCACCGTGCAGGAGGTCCCGGCCACACCGGCGATATAGGCGGCCCGGGCACCCAGGATGGAGGCGTCGGATCCCTGGGCCCGGCGGGCTCCGAACTCCAGGATTTTGCGGCCTTCCGCCGCCCGGACAATGCGGGAGGACTTGGTCGCAATCAGGCTCTGATGGTTGATGGTAAGCAGGATCATGGTCTCCACCATCTGGGCCTGGATAATGGGTCCTTTGACCTTGACGATGGGTTCGCCGGGGAAGATGGGCATCCCTTCGGGCACGGCCCAGACATCGCACTCAAACTTGAAATGGCGCAGATAGTCCAGGAAGGCCGGATCGAAATGGTTGAGTTTTTCCAGATAGGCGATGTCCTGGTCCCGGAAATGGATGCCGGACAGATACTCCACCAGCTGCTCCACCCCTGCCATGACGGCAAAACCGCCCCGCTCCGGGATATCCCGGAAGAACATGTCGAAAACCGCCACCGTATCCTTCATCCCCTGCTTGAAATAAGCATTGGACATGGTGATCTCATAAAAATCTGTCAGCATCGATAAGTTGATGTCCTGATCCCAGCCGTTGGCCATAGAGTGCTCCTTTGCCTGCAATCTTGATCTTCGCATCCGAAATTACGGATACAGGTGTTCTTTCTTTTCTTCACGCCGCGGATCCGGATAAGGCCAGGCGTCCCGGCCGAAGAGGGTGTCCGCGAAATAGAGGCGCTCCAGAAGGAGGCCTTGAGGCGCCATGGTGGGTCCGGCCAAAGTCCGGTCACCGCTTTTTATGATTCCGGCGATCTTCCGGGGGGCAAGTTTCCCCTGGCCTGCCAGAACCAGGGTCCCCAGGAGGATCCTGACCATGTGATAAAGGAAGCCGTCTCCGGTAACTGTCACCAGGATCCGGTCCTCCTCTTCCCTGATGTCAAGCTCATGGAGGGTCCGGATGGGCCTTCTGGTCGGGGATCCCTGATCCATGAAGGCGGTGAAGTCGTGCTCACCCAACAATTTTTCAGCGGCTTCCTGCATGAGAAGAAGATCCAGGGGGCCGGGAACATAGGCCTGCTGGTTGCGCAGGATGGCCGGTCGGGCAGGCCCCCGGGCCAGGCTGTAGCGGTAGCTTTTCCCCAGGGCATCATAGCGGGGATGAAAGGCCTTCCCCACCTCCCGGACCTGCAGGGCGGACAGGGCAGGCGGCAGCTTGGTATTCCAGGCTATGGCCATTTTTTCACAGGGGATGGAAGAAGCGGATAAAAAGGATGACACATGGCGCAGCGCCGAGACACCGGCATCGGTCCTGCTCCCTCCCTGAAGGGAGATCGTCTCGCCGGTCAGGGATTGCCAGGCATCTTCCAGACAGGCCTGAACAGAAGGAGCGTTCTTCTGCCGCTGCCATCCTGAAAAAGCAGTCCCGTCAAACTCCGCCATAAGGGCATATCGTCGTTGATTCACCATAAGTCAGCTTCAAAGGCCAAGGCCTGCAACCATCATACCACTCAGGGGGGAGAGAAGCGTCCGCGACAGAATGACCAGGGTCAAAAGCACAAGGGCTGCAAAAAGGAAAGCATAGTCCTGTTTGTTCAAAGAGGCGGTGTAAAGCCGGGTCCTCCCCTCCTCACCGGAATAGCAGCGGGCATCCATGGCGACGGCCAGATCATCAGCCCGGCGGAAACTGGAAATAAAGAGGGGGACCAGGATGCTGACCAGGCCCCGGGCCCGCCCGAGAAGGCCGCCCGTATCGTAGTCTGCCCCCCGGGAGGACTGAGCCTTCATGATCTTGTCGGCCTCATCCATGAGGGTGGGAACAAAACGGAGTGCAATGGACATCATCATGGCGAACTCATGGACCGGGAAGCGCAGCCAGGCAAGAGGCCGCAGGAGGCTCTCCAAGGCGTCCGCGATGGCCAGGGGGGCCGTGGTCAGGGTCAGGAGCAAAGAGCTGTTTATGACCATCAGAGACAGGCGCATGGCGGTCATGAAACCCGACACCAGACCTTCCCGGGTCACCCGCAGGACTCCCCACTCAAAAAGCAGATGGCCGTCCACGGTAAAAAGGTGGAGGATAACCGCAAAGATGATGATGAAAAGCAAAGGACGGATACTGCGGAGAATGATTCCAGGCCGGATCCTTGACACGGCCATGAGAAGGCCGGTCCAGAGAATAAAGAGTCCCATGACCCGGATGTCCCGGATGGATAAAGTGGCAGCCATGATCAGGATGGCCGACAGGAATTTGACCCGGGCATCCAGCCGGTGCAAAAGAGAGTTCCCGGGGACCGAGCGGCCCAGCATGCTCTTACCCACGGCTGACCCCTCCCGCCGCAAGCAATGCCCGGACTGCCCCATCGGCACTGAAATAGCAGGTGTCAAGGCCGGGCAGGAAAGCGGCCATCTCTTCCAGGAAGCGGCGGGGTGCCGGCATGTCCAGGTGGGCCTCCTCCAGGAAGGCGGCTGAAGCGGTAATCTGGCCGGGCGTTCCCAGCCCCGCATTCTTTCCTTCTTTCATGATCAGGATCCGGTCGGCCAGGCGGGTCAGGACCTCCATGTCGTGGGAAACGATGATCAGGGTGGCACCTTCGGAAGCCAGGGTCATGAGATCGGTGAAAAGAAGATCCCGCCCTTCCGGATCCAGGCCTGCCGCCGGCTCGTCCAAAATGACAATCTCCGGTTCCGCAGCCAGGATTCCGGCTATGGCCGCCCGCCTTCTCTGACCGCCCGACAATTCAAAGGGAGACCGGTCCAGAATATCCTCAATATCCAGACGGCGGGCCGCCCGAAGAACCATCCGCTCGACCTCTTCCGGACTTCTTTTTTGCTGCAGGGGGGCAAAGGCAATATCCCGGGCCACCGTCTCCTCAAAGAGCTGGTCTTCCGGATACTGGAAAAGGAGGCCGACCTCCCGCCGGATTTCCCGGATGACCTTTCGATCGGAGAGGTCTCTCCCCAGGACTTCAACCGTGCCCGGCCGGGCCGGGATCAGGCCGTTCAGGTGTTGGATCAGGGTGGATTTCCCCGATCCGGTATGGCCTGCGATCCCCAGAATCTCCCCCCGGCTGACTGTCAGGCTGACATTTTCCAGGGCGGCGATGGGTTTCCCCCAGGACGTGTCATAGGCATAGGAAAGATCCTCCACACGGATGACCTCCTCACCGGACAGGAGAGCTTCTGCCGGGCAGACGGCAACTTCCCCTGAAAGAGGCCCGGGGTTCCCCAAAAGCTGCCTGACGAACTCCAGGGCCCCCTCGAATGAGAGGATCTTCTCCCGGTTATAGCTCTGGCCCAGTCTTTTGGCCAGGGAGCGGGCAATCTCCAGATGGGAGGGAACCGCCATGCCTTCCTCCCGGACCCGTTCCACCTGGTCAAAAACCTCCGCAGGTGTCCCGTCAAAGGCGATCCCTCCTCCGCTTATGACGTAGACATGATCCGCCATCAGGGCTTCTTCCATGTGGTGGGTGATCTGGATGATGGTCAGGTCCCGCTTCTTCTTCAGTTCCAGGACCAGGTCCATGATGTCCTGGCGGGCTGCCGGATCCAGCATGGAGGTGGCTTCATCCAGCACCAGATAATCGGGCTCCATGGCCAGGGCCGAGGCAATGGCCAGCTTCTGCTTCTGACCGCCCGAGAGTTCATGGGGCTGACGGTCCCCCATGCCGGCAAGGCCGGTCATTTCAAGGGACTTTTCGACCCGCTCCAGGATGGTCTCCCGGGAAAGACCAAGATTAGCGGGGCCGAAGGCAATATCGTCGCGGACGGTATTGCCGATGATCTGGTTGTCGGGGTTCTGAAAGACCATGGCACAGCGGCGCCGGATCTCATAGATGGAATCGTCGTCGGAGGTAGACATCCCGTCCAGCAGGACCTGGCCCTCATCGGGCAGGAGCAGGCCGTTCATCAGGCGGGCCGCCGTGGACTTGCCCGAGCCGTTGCGGCCGATCAGGGTGACATGGGAACCCCGGGGGATGGCAAGCGAAAGATTGCGGACGGCGGCGACCGGCCGCTGCCCCTGCATGGCTCCGTAGGTAAAGGAAACATTGCGAAACTCGATCATGCCATCACATCCCGGCTCATTTTACCAAATGAAAAGGACTTCCTCCGACCTTGTCAATCCGGGAAGTCCTTGGAATCAAATGCCTCAGTAAAGACCTTTGTCAGTCGACCAGCTCCAGAAGCGCCATGGGCGCAGCATCGCCGCGGCGGGGACCGAGTTTGACGATCCGGGTATAACCGCCCTGACGGCTGGTGAAGCGGGGGGCCACCGAATTGAAGAGATGGTTGACCGTATTGACGCGTTCCCCGTCCTGATCACGGGTTTCCACGACCATGGTCATGATCTTGCGGCGGGCGGCCAGTCTGGACGGCATGTCCACCTGGACGGTCTTGGTCTTCATCTCGCGCTCCACGACATCATACTTGCGGTCGTTCTTGGAGGTGGCCGTCCTCAGAACCTTGCGGCCCTTGTCGTCTAGCTTGGCGCCTGAGACGGTGACTGTCTTCGTGGTGAAGTTATTCTGTTCCCTGACTGCAAGTGCAATCATTTTTTCGGCGATCCGGGCAGCTTCCTTGGCACGAGTCTCTGTTGTGGTCACCTTGCCTTCCACGATCAGTGTCGTGACAAGGTTTCGCAGAATCGATTTTCTGGCTGCCGTTTCGCGTCCGAGTTTTCTATATCCGGGCATGGTAATGCTCTCCTCTTCGCTTATATTATCTTCAGGACTGATCGGGGTCTGCCAGGCTCAGGCCTTGGGCCCCCAGTTTTTCAACAAGTTCTTCCAGCGACGTCGCACCGAGATTCCTGACCTTCATCAGGTCGTCATGGGACTTGGCGACCAGGTCCGCGACGGTATGAATGTCGGCCCGCTTCAGGGAATTGAAAATCCGGGTGGAGAATTTCAGTTCCTCGATAGGTGCGTCATAGATGCTCTTTTCCTTCTCCTCGATGACCAGGGGCGTCCGGTCCGCCGGAGTACCGTCATGGGTCATGGACAAGAAGAGATTGAGATGCTCAATCAGGATTTCGGAGGCCTTGACCAGAGCTTCCTCTGCGGTCAGGGTTCCGTCGGTCCAGATTTCCAGGGTCAGTTTGTCATAGTCCGTGACCTGCCCGACCCGGGTATCCTCGACATGGAAATTGACTCTGCGTACAGGTGTGAAAATAGAGTCAATGGGGATGACACCGATGGGAGCGTTGGGCTCTTTATTCTGATCCGAGCTCTTGTAGCCGATCCCGCTGTTGAAGGTCAGTCCCATGAAAAGAGGGCCGTCGCCGTTCATGTGCGCGATAACATGGTCGGGGTTGATGATTTCCAGCTCATCGCTCTGGTTGAATTCACCTGCCCGGACCGGACCCTTGTAGCCGGCTTCCTTATTGATGTAGACCGTCTTGGGGCCGGTGACCTGAAGGCGCGCCCGGATATCCTTGATATTGAGGAGGATTTCGGTGACATCCTCAATCACGCCCGGAACCGTCGAGTACTCCTGAAAAATACCTTCGATCCGGACTGAGGTGGCGGCGGCTCCAGGAAGCGAGGACAGGAGAACACGGCGCAGGGCGTTGCCCAGGGTGGTCCCGTAACCGCGCTCCAGCGGCTCCGCAACAAAAAGACCGTAGGTCTCATCCTCGGAATGATCTTTGTATTCGATGTTGGTCGGGCTCATAGTATTAAATTCGATCATGGCAGCCTCCTAACAGGGCGAATCCTTTGATTACGGCCATTACTTGGAGTAGAGCTCAACGATGAGGGTTTCCTCGACGTCGAGATCGATCTCATCGCGTTCCGGCATTCTGAGCACTGTCCCCTTCAGGTGGTCGGGGTCAAAAGTCAGCCAGGCGGGAACCGTGGTGTTGGGCAGTTCATCAAAGATCTTGACATGACGGGAATTCTCGCGGACGGAAATCTCATCCCCGGGAGAGACGTTCATGGAAGGAATACTGGCACGGCGGCCATTGATGTTGAAGTGACCGTGATTGACCAGCTGGCGGGCCTGGGCTCTTGTCGAAGCAAAGCCCATGCGGTAGACCACGTTGTCAAGGCGGATTTCCAGGAGCTTCAAGAGGTTCTCACCGCTCTTGCCCGGCATTTTCGTCGCCCGGTCATAGGTGTTGCGGAACTGCTTTTCCAGGACACCATAGACGAACTTAACCGACTGCTTGGCACGGAGCTGACGGCCATATTCGCCTTCCTTGCGCCGCGACTGCCTCGGGTTGCGTTTTGATTTTTTATTGATACCCAGCATCTGGGGCGGCACGTCAAGCGAACGGCTCCGCTTCAGAATGGGACTTCTGTCTTTTGCCATGTCTTACTCCTTCAGTTAAACTCTTCTGCGCTTGGGCGGGCGGCAGCCGTTGTGCGGAATGGGGGTCACGTCTTTGATCATGATGATCTCCAGACCGCCGGTTGACAGCGCGCGGATGGCCGACTCACGCCCGGACCCGGGACCGCGGACAAAGACTTCAACCGTCTTCATTCCGTGCTCCACGGCCTTGCGTGCAGCCTGCTCAGCGGCAAGCTGGGCGGCAAACGGCGTCCCCTTACGGGAGCCCTTCATGCCCTGCGCCCCTGCGCTGGACCAGGAAATGACGTTGCCGACAGGATCCGTAATCGTCACAATCGTATTGTTGAAGGACGAATGGATGTGGGCAGCGCCCCGTTCAATATTCTTCCGGTCCCGTCTTCTGGTACGGGCGGCCGGACGACCTTTTTTACTAGCCATGGTCCGTCCTCCTTATCTCTTTTTCTTAGCCATGGTGCGCTTGGGACCCTTGCGCGTGCGCGCGTTTGTCCGCGTTCTCTGCCCGCGGACCGGGAGCCCCATGCGATGCCGGCGGCCGCGGTAACAACCGATTTCCGCCAGCCTCTTGATATTCATGGCTGTTTCACGGCGGAGATCACCCTCCACAGTGTAATGGTCTTCAATCGTCTCACGGATACGGGTGATCTCATCGTCCGTCAGATCGCGGACCCGCGTCTCGGGCGCGATTCCGGCCTCGGCCAGAATTTTGCTCGAGCTCGTACGGCCGATGCCGAAGATGGCAGTCAGTCCGATTTCTACGCGTTTGTCGTTGGGCAAATCTACCCCGGCAATACGTGCCATGCGCTACCTCCAATAATGCTCGCTATTTATCTTTAATCGTTTTAATCATTTGCAAGAGCTATGCTCTTTAGCCTTGTCTCTGCTTGTGCTTGGGATCGCTGCAGATTACCATGACACGCCCGCGGCGCTTGATCACACGGCACTTTTCGCAGATTGGCTTGACCGAAGGTCTAACTTTCATGGTTACTCTCCTTAATGCTGTCGTACTGTGACACACAGCTAATAATTCTAACCTGTAATGACCTGAAAATCAAGGTCTTTACTTGGATCTCCAGATTATACGGCCCCGCGTCAAATCATAGGGCGATAACTCGACCGTGACGTGGTCACCGTTGAGAATCTTGATGTAGTTTTGACGCAACTTGCCGGAAATGTGTGCCGTTACCTCGAAGCCGTTTTCCAGGCGAACCCGGAAGACTGCGTTCGGCATGGTATCGATCACCACTCCCTTAACTTCAATTGCTTCTTCTTTAGGCATCTTCTCCTCCGATCGCTTTCAACGTCATTTGATGTCGATCCCTTTGTCCCGGGCCCACCGCTCAATCAGTTTCCTGATGAAGATGTTGCACTCGTTCTCGCACATCTCCCCGGCCAGCATGTCCTCCAGGGACACCGGGTCTATGGCTTGTCCGAGCCGGCGGACGTGTTTCGTATTCTTCAGCTTTGCGTCAACATAGCCTCGGGTTCTGCCGTCTGCCAGAAGGAGTCGGCTTTCACCCTTGAGGGCGAGTATCAGGTAGAGTCTGCCGCGGTCATGCCCTTTCAGGGAAAGGACAATCATTCCCGGCAGGAAGGGCCAGGGCATAGTCGTATCTACTGGCGCTTCCATTTTCGGGCTTCCAACTCCCGGTCGGTCATCGTCAGGATGACCGGCCCCTCTTCCGTGATCGCAAAGGTGTTCTCATAATGAGCTGACGGCTGGCCGTCCTGGGTCACAAATGTCCAGTCGTTTTCGGCCAGGGCCAGCTGGCGTGAACCCAGGGTCACCATGGGTTCCAGGGCCAGGGTCATGCCGGCGGCAAGCCGCACTCCCCGCCCCTTCTGTCCGTAATTGGGGACATTGGGGGATTCGTGCAGTGCCTGACCGATACCGTGCCCGGTCAGTTCGCGGACGACGCCGAAGCCGTGCCTCTCGCAGTGTTCCTGGACAGCGGCGGAGATATCCCCCATCCGCTTGCCCGGCATGGCCTGTTCGACACCCAGCCAGAAGGCTTCTTCAGTGACACGGACCAGCTCGCGGACCCGGTCGGGGACCTCCCCGATGATAAAGGTCCGGGCGGCGTCTCCGTGATAGCCGTCCAAGTAGGCACCGACATCCACTGAGACGATCATGCCGTCCTCCAGGATCCGGTCTTTGCTGGGGAACCCGTGGACGATCTCATCGTCGATCGAGATGCAGGTCGAGCCCGGAAAGGGTGTCGGCCCCTGGCCGTCATAGCCCAGAAAAGAGGGGATGGCCCCTGCCTCCAGGATGACCTCATGGGCGACCTTGTCGATCCGGTCCGTCGTGATGCCTTCTTTCATGAGAGGGCGGATAGCCTCAAATACCGCGGCGACGACGGCGCCGGGACGGCGCATCACATCAATCGCTTCCTTGGACTTAAGGCTTATCATCGTCTTCTCACTTATTTGTCAAGTTCCGGGCTGGTCCCGGCCTCAAGCCCCAAAAGGGCCAGCATTTCTCTTTGAGCCGCAACTCCGGGCATGGCGGTGTTGGCGAACACCAGCAGCTTGCCCTGGGCTTCATAGTAGTCAATCAGCGGTTCGGTCTGCTCATGATAGGCCTTGAACCGTCTTTGAAGCGTTTCCTCAGTGTCATCGCTCCTGCGGACCACCTTGCCGCCGCACACATCACAGACCCCTTCCACCTTGGGTTTCATGGTGGTCGTGTTGTAGGGCTGGCCGCAATCCAGGCAGACCAGGCGGGAGAGCGTGCGTTCGATCAGGGTTTCTTCATCAACCGCCAGGTCGACGACCGCGTCGATCTTCAGGCCGGCTTCGTCCAGGATCTCATCCAGGGCCTCCGCCTGCCGGATGGTGCGCGGGAAGCCGTCCAGGATAAACCCTTCACGGCCCCTTCCCTTCACCAGCGATTTCTTGACCAGCTGAATGGTCACCTCATCCGGGACCAGCGCGCCCTGCTCAATGCAGCTTCGCACTTCACGCCCCAGGGCCGTGTCATTGGCCAGTTCCATGCGGAAGAGATCTCCCGATGAGATATGGAGAAGCGACAATGATTCTGAAAGAATCTTGGACCAGGTCCCCTTGCCGCTTCCCGGCGCGCCCAACAACACAATCCGCTTCATCATGGCACTAGTCCAGGAATCCTTTGTAGTGGCGCATGAGCATCTGAGCTTCAAGCTGCGTCACGATATCCATGGCCACACCGACCAGGATCAGGACTGCCGTTCCGCCGAACCAGATCCCCTGGGCACCGGTTACGGCACCGAGGACGGCCGGCATCAGGACCAGAACGACCAGGAAGACCGACTCGAACCAGTTGAGCCTGCGGGCCGTCTTGCCGATGAATTCCGCGGTCGGACGGCCGGGCCTGATTCCCAGGATGTAGCCGCCGTTCTTCTGCAGGTTGTTTGCGATGTCAACCGGGTTGTAGCTGATCATGGCATAGAAGAAAGTAAAGGCAATGATCAGGAGTGAGTAGATCACATAGTAAAGCGGGTTGGTATCAAAGGTCATGAGCCAGCGCGCGAACTTGCCTGTACTTCCGGTAAAGGAGGCAATCGTCGAGGGCACCATCAGCATGGACATGGCGAAGATGACCGGCAGAACACCGGACTGGTTCGCCTTGATCGGCAGGTAGGTGCTCTGTCCCCCGTAAATCTTGCGGCCGACCACGCGCTTGGTGTACTGGACCGGGATGCGGCGTTCGGCGCTTTGTATAAAGACGACCACCGCGATAATGCCGATGAAAACGGCAACGGTCAGGAGCACCAGGCCCAAAGCCAGGAAGATGTTGCGGGTCACAGTCAGCGACTGGAAGTAGAAGAAGAGCCGCGAGGCGTAGTCCGGCAGACGGCTGGCAATCCCGATGAAGATGATCAGGGAGATTCCGTTGCCGACGCCCTTGGCATCGATCTGTTCGCCCAGCCACATGATGAATGAGGCACCGGCGGCAAAGCTGAAGATGATGACCACCAGGCTCAGCCACTCGGGAATCCCCGGGGTGGTGGCGCCGCGCGTCAACAGGGCGTAGGAGGTGGCCATGACGAAGGAGAGGACCAGGGTCACAATCCTTGTAATCTTCTGGATCTTCTTCTGCCCTTCCTCGCCTTCCTTCTGGAGACGCTCCAGGGCCGGAATGGCAAAGGTCAGAAGCTGCATGATGATCGAGGCGTTGATGTAGGGTGAGATTCCCAGGGCCAGAACGGAGACGGAGGCAAATGCACCGCCCGAAATGATATCCAGGAACTGTCCCAGCTGTCCGAACCTTGAAATAAGGTCCTTGAAAGCTTCAACATCGATCATGGGTGTCGGCACCGCCGTACCCAGACGGAAAATCAGGATCGCAAAAAGCGTGAACGTGATCTTCTTCTTGAGATCCGGAATTTTCCAGGCGTTGGCCAGGGTCTGAAACATACTGCCCATGTCAGATTACCTCACACGTTCCCCCGGCCGCTTCAATTTTCTCTTTGGCCGCGGCGGTGAAAGCAGTGGCTTTGACGTCAAGCTTCTTGGTCAGCTCGCCATCTCCCAGCACCTTCAAACCGTCATTGACTTTCGGCAGCGAAATGACGCCTTTTTGCGCCAGGGTTTCCGCTGTCACGGTATCGCCTTCATCCATGCGCATCAGATCACCGACATTGACGATGATGTAATGCTTGGCAAAGCGCTTGTTGTTGAACCCGCGCTTGGGAAGCCGGCGGTACAGGGGCATCTGGCCGCCCTCGAACTGGGGTCGGACACCGCCCCCGGAGCGCGCCTTCTGGCCCTTATGGCCGCGGCCTGATGTTTTGCCGCTGCCCGATCCATGCCCGCGCCCGACGCGCGAGGCCTTCTTCGTTGCACCGTCTACCGGTCTCAAATCATTCAGCTTCATCGTCTCCTCCTTCATAAGGCTCAGCGACGACTAGGTGGCGGACCTTGCGGATCATGCCGCGGATGGCGTCATTATCCTTGTGTACCACGCATTGGCCGATCTTTCGAAGGCCCAGTGCGTGAACGGTCGCAACCTGATCTTTCTTCGCACTATTGGTGCTTTTCAAAAGTGTAATTTTCACTTGATCCATGTCACCCTCCTTACAGGACTTCCCGCGGGTTTTTGCCGCGGATCTCGGCGACCTGTTCAAGCGTACGCAGGGATTTCAGTCCCTCGATTGTCGCGTTGACGACGTTGTTGGGATTGGCGCTGCCGAGCGACTTGGTCCGGATATCCTTGATGCCGGCCAACTCACATACGGCGCGGACAGCCCCGCCTGCGATAACACCCGTACCGGCTGCTGCCGGCTTCAGGAGAACGCGTGCGGCGCCGAATCTGCCGGTCACCTCATAGGGGATTGTATCTTTATAGGTCGCGACATGGACCAGATTCTTCTTCGCGTCTTCGATACCCTTGCGGATCGCTTCCGGAATCTCGCTCGACTTGCCCAGGCCCTTGCCGACCCGTCCCTCGCCGTCACCGACGACGACCAGGGCGGTGAAGCGGAAGTTACGTCCGCCCTTGACGGTTTTGGCAACGCGCCCGATATGGATGACGCGCTCCTGGAATTCGTTGTCGCGATCTCTGTCATCTCTTCTGTCGCGGTCTCGTTCTCTTCTCATAATGCCACTCCTCAAAATTCAAGTCCGGCTTCACGCGCGGCTTCGGCCAGAGCGGCAACCCGCCCGTGGTAAAGGTATCCGCCGCGGTCAAACACGACGTCCTTAACGCCCTTCTCCAAGGCGCGCTCGGCGATCAGTTTTCCGACAGCCTTGGCTGCCTCTACATTACCGCCGTGGGGATGCGCACTTTTAACGCCGGCATCCAGCGTGGAAGCTGCTGCCAGGGTCTGATGGGTGACGTCGTCGATGACCTGCGCGTAAATATGGGAGTCGCTTCGAAAGACATTCAGTCTCGGACGCTCAGCCGTACCGCTGATGTGTTTTCTGACACGGGCGTGGCGGCGGAGGCGGACCTTGTTGCGTGGTTCTTTTTTAATCATATGCGCGCTCCTTACTTGGCACCGGCCTTACCGGCCTTGAGACGGATGATCTCGCCGGCGTATCGGACACCCTTGCCCTTGTAGGGATCGGGCAGACGGGAACCTCTGATCTTGGCGGCCATTTCGCCGACCAGCTGCTTGTCGGCGCCCTTCACGGCGATCCGCGTCGGGGAGGCCAGTTCAAAGGTAATGCCTTCCGGTTCTTCAAAAATAACCTGGTGGGAATAGCCGAGGTCCATGACCAGCTGGTTGCCGTTCTTGGCCGCCCGGTATCCGACACCCTGGATTTCAAGATTCTTCGTAAATCCTTCGCTGAGCCCGATCACCATATTGTTGACCAGGGAGCGTGTCAGGCCGTGGAGGGCCAGGGTATCACGATTGTCATTCTCGCGTTCAATGACGACTTCCGTCTCACTGACCGTCACTTTGATCCCAGGAAGCAATTTCTGGGAAAGCGAATCGCTGCCGCGGCTCACTTTGATCTCTCCGTCCAGGACCTCAACCTTGATGTCCTTGGGAAGGGGGATCGGCTTCTTGCCTATTCTTGACATTTCGTCCTCCTGCTCTTAAGATTGCGGGTTCTCGGAACCCTTTTCAGAGTAAAAGCCCTCGTTACCAGACATACGCCAGTACTTCACCGCCAATTTTGGTGCGGCGGGCAAATTTATCTGTCATCACGCCTTTTGAGGTCGAGATGATGGCGATTCCAAGACCGTTCTGGACGCGCGGCAGATGATCAACATCGGCGTAAACGCGCAAGCCCGGCTTGGAAATGCGTCTGATACCCGAAATAACGGGTTTGGAGCCGTAATACTTCAAGGTGACCGTCAGGACGCCCTGTTTTCCGTCTTCACGGAAGGCGGCCTTTTCGATGTACCCCTCATCGACGAGAATATCCGCGATGGCGCGCTTCATGTTCGAAGCGGGGATCTCACATGTCAATTTGCCGGCTCTTCCGGCGTTGCGGATGCGTGTCAGCATATCCGCGATAGGATCCGTTACCTGCATGATATCTCCTCCTTACCAACTGGCCTTGCGGACGCCAGGGATCTGGCCTTTGTACGCGAGTTCACGGAAACAGAGACGGCAGACACCAAATTTGCGGATATAGGCGTGAGGACGCCCGCACAGCTGACAGCGGTTCTTCTGGCGCGTCGAAAATTTCGGCTCGCGTTGTGCTTTGATAATCATTGATTTTTTCGCCAT
This sequence comes from Clostridiaceae bacterium, assembly GCA_012841255.1. Classification (GTDB taxonomy): domain Bacteria; phylum Bacillota; class Clostridia; order Saccharofermentanales; family DTU023; genus UBA4923. The sequence goes on along the minus strand of DUUZ01000019.1, from coordinate 1,246 downwards.
GGTCTACTCCTCTTATTTACGGAACGGCATGCCGAGCAGGGTGAGAAGGGCCTTGGCCTCCTCATCCGTCTTCGCCGTCGTCACGATGGCGATGTCCAGCCCGTTGATCTTGTCGATGCTGTCGTAATCAACTTCGGGGAAGATCAGCTGCTCGCGTGCACCCAAAGAATAGTTGCCATGCCCGTCAAACGAATTGGGGTTGACACCGCGGAAGTCACGGACCCGCGGGAGTGCAATGCTGATCAGCTTGTCCAGGAACTGGTACATCCGGTCGCCCCGGATCGTCACCTTGACACCGTTGGGCATGCCTTCCCGCAGCTTGAAGTTGGCGACAGATTTCCTGGCGTTGACAACGATGGGCTTCTGGCCCGAAATGGTCGTCAGATCGCGCACTGCCGATTCAACCGCCTTGGGGTTTTCGCGGACGTTGCCCAGGCCGATGTTCAGAACGATCTTCTCAAGTTTGGGAACCTGCATGACCGTACTGTACTCGAATTCCTTCATCAGAGCATCGCGCACTTCGTCTTTATACTTATCTTTCAAGCGGTTCATGCGTTACTCCTTCTTCCCTTTATTCACGACGGAGACAGTGGCGCCGCAGGACTTGCAGTAGCGGACCTTGTCGCCGTTTTCCTCATATTTTCTTCCAACCTTGGTCGGACGCTTGCATTTCTGACAGACCAGCATGACATTGGATGCGTCGATGGGCATCTCCTGGCGGATGATCCCGCCCTGCTGGTGCTGGGAACGCGGCTTGACGTGGCGCGTCGCAATATTGACGCCCTCGACGATCACTCGGCCCTTGGCAGGGTACGCAGCGATGATCTTGCCCGTCTTTCCGGCATCTTTCCCGGTCAGGACGTACACCTGGTCGTCGACCTTGACATGTAATTTATTTCGGGACATCCTCTCCTCCTTTGCCACTACAGGACCTCGGGCGCGAGCGAGAGAATCTTCATGTAGTTCTTCTCACGCAGCTCGCGGGCGATAGGTCCGAAGATACGCGTGCCCTGCGGGTTGCCATCCTCTTTCAGGATGACTGCGGCATTCTCGTCGAAACGGATGACCGAACCGTCCTTGCGCTGGATGCCCGCCTTGGTTCTGACGACGACGGCCCGGACGACATCGCCCTTTTTAACCGTACCGCCCGGGGCGGCTTCCTTGACAGAACAGACGATCACGTCGCCGACATTGGCATAACGACGTCCCGTTCCACCCAGAACGCGGATGCACATCAGCTTTCTTG
>DUUZ01000153.1 GCA_012841255.1 Clostridiaceae bacterium | reverse complement strand
CGGGGCCCCTCCTGGATGAACTGGCCCAGGGAGTGCAGGTCGGTGGTGAAGTCGCAGGCGGCCGGGATGAGGCCCCGCCCGTCCTTGCCCTCGCTCTCCCCGAAAAGCTGCTTCCACCATTCGGCCAGAAAGCGCAGGGAGGGCTCATAGGCAGCCAGGATTTCGGCCTTGCAGCCCTTGCGGGCCAGGAGCATGCGGTTGACGGCATAGCGGTCGCAGGGAGCCGGACCTTCTGACAGGGGCAGGAGACTTCTTTCTCTTTCCTTTCGGGCTCCGGCCAAAAGGGCCCGGATATCGATGCCGGCCACGGCGATGGGCAAAAGTCCCACCGGGCTCAGGACCGAGTAGCGGCCCCCGATGTCGTCATCCAGGGGGAAGCTTCGAAGGCCCCATGCATCGGCCAGGCGGCGGAGCGCTCCCCGGCGCCGGTCGGTCGTGACAAAGATCCGTTTGCCAAGTTCTGCAGGTCCGAGCCCGGGATAAAGCGCCTCCCTAAGGATGCGGAAGGCCAGGGCCGGCTCCGTTGTGGTCCCCGACTTGGAGATGACATTCAGGGCCACCTTTTTCCCCCGGGTCACCTCCAGAAGATCATTCAGGTAGTCGGGGGAAAGCTGCTGGCCGGCAAAAAGGACAAGGGGGCCTCCCCGCTCCTCTTTGGACAGCAGGGACGAAAAGTGATGGGACAGGGCCTCGATGACGGCCCGGGCACCCAGGTAGGAGCCTCCGATGCCGACTACAATCAAAATGTCGAAGCCGTCCCGGATCTCCCTGGCCGTCTCCAGGATGGAAGCCATCAGTTCCGGGCTCTGGGATTCGGGCAGGTCCAGCCAGCCCGTGAATTCTGCCCCGGGACAGGTCCCGCCGTCCAGTTCATTTCGGGCCAGAAGAAGCTGGCCCTCCATCCGGGTCTTTTCCTCTTCCCCGATGAAGGCACGGGTCAGCTGGTCGTCAAAGTAAAGCATGGATAACCTCCGTCATAGTCTCAATTAAAGGGGGCGGACCAGGTAGCCGTCCTCGTCACCGCCCGTGACCCGGACCACCCGGCCCCGGGAAATAAGCTCTTCGGCCAGGGCCGGAAAGCTTTCATAATCCTCCTGGGTGTCCTTGCGGATGGCCCGTTCGGATTCTTCATCGGGTGTTCCCAGAAGGCGGATGCTGCCTCTTAGACCGGGGCGCAGGTCATTTAAAACCATGGCCCTCTTGCCCACCAGACTGCCGCTGTGCCGCTTGATAGATGCCCGGGCCCTCTTCTCCAAAAAGATCCGGAGCAGATAAAGGAGCAGGGCCAAAAGGCCCAAGGCCCCCAGGCTCTCAAAAAGAAGGGTCAGGATCCGGGTCGCTTCCGTTGCCGTCATAAAGATCTCCTAGCCCAGGCGCACATAGCCCAGTTCCTCCATGGACAGAAGACCCCGGCCCGCCGATTCATCCCGGATCAGGTTGTAGGTTTCCGCCCAGGTCATGTGGTAATAGGGGGCGACCAGATGCAAAGTCACCCAGGGCATGCAGATGCATAGGGAGGCCAGAAAAAGCCAGCCGATAAAGGAGAGATCCAGGACGTAGAGGAACCAGAGCCTGCCCCGGGTCATGGCCCGGGACAGGGCCAGTGCTCTTTTCCCGCCCAAATGGGGATTGTCGGCCAGCAGATAGGGCACCAGGCTGTACTGGTATTTTTTCACCAGGCCGATGATGGAGAAGGCCAGCAGGACCAGAAGGGCTCCGGTTAAAAGGGGCAGGCTGAATAGTTTGCGGGGCAGGCCCAGGGCATCGATGGCCAGGAGGATATTGGCTTCCGTGAAGGCCATGGAATGGGCAAAGATGTAAAGGCGGACCAGGAGCGTGGGAATCAGGACCAGGAGCAGGGCCAGGTTGGCCGGCAGGTTCCACAAATAGAGCCAGAAAGATCTTCTGAACATGCCGCCGGCGGTCTTGCCGTATTCACCCTTGCGGAAGGGACTGAACATAAGGCGGACGGGCGGGGCGATGTCCAGGTGGGTGGACCGCAGGAACCAGCGTTCCCGTCCGACCGCGATGACATTGCTGACAAAGGTCTTGTAAAGCGGGATGACCAGAAGGAAGAAAAAGGCCAGAAGCAGGAGGAACCAGGTCTGAAGGACAACGGATAGTACGAAGTCGGTGACTACCTCCATCCACTCCCCCAGCTGAATCCTGTCGTCCAGGCCGAAAATGCCGTTGTCCGAGAAATAGCGGGCGGGCGATGAGGAGGAGCCGCTGATCAGCGGCAGGGTCTGGGAGGCCATGCCGCCCAGGAGGCTGGCGATGACGGCGACGCCCAGGGCATCGCCGTATTTGCCGGACAGATATCGTTTTGAATTCTGCTTGATCAAGGCCCGGTTCATGGACGCTTAGTCTCCTTCTGCCTTGGGTTCACAGGCCACCCGGGCCCCCAGGTCCCAGCGGAAGAGATAACAGCCGCTGCCGTCGGTCATTTCGCCCTCCCCGGCTTCACGGCCGGCGCTGCCCGGCGGGGCCAGGTCCACGGTGACTTCCCGGGATCCTGCAATCTCGCCTGTCAGCCAGAGGTCGGCCAAAGTATCCTCGATCCTGCGCTGGATGGTCCGGCGAAGAGGCCGGGCCCCGAACTTGGGATCGTAGCCTTCCTCGGCCAGGGCTTCACGGGCTTCATCGGTCACCTTGAGGGTCATGCCCCGGCGGGCCATGGCCTCCTTGGGTTCCTTCAGCATCAGGTCCACGATCTGGCGGATCTCCTCGCGGGAGAGCTCGTGGAAGATGACGATTTCATCGATCCTGTTCAGGAACTCGGGCCGGAAGAGGTCCTTGAGAACCGTATCCACCCGCTCCTCCATGGCCTGGTGGCCGGAGGACCCGAAGCCGATCCCGTGGGATTTCAGGGTGGTTCCGGCGTTGGAAGTCATGATGATGATGGTGTTTTCAAAGTTGACCACACGGCCGTGGCTGTCGGTCAGTCTGCCGTCGTCCAGGATCTGCAAAAGCATGTTGTAGACGTCGGCATGGGCTTTTTCGATCTCATCGAAGAGGACCACGCTGTAGGGTTTGCGGCGGATCTTCTCAGTCAGCTGCCCCCCGTCGTCATAGCCCACATAGCCGGGCGGCGACCCGATCAGTTTGCTGACGGTATGGGCCTCCATGAATTCCGACATGTCCAGGCGGACCAGGCTGTCCTCGGTATCGAACATGACCTCGGCCAGGGTCTTGACCAGCTCGGTCTTCCCCACCCCGGTCGGTCCGACAAAGAGGAAGGAGGGGGGTCTTTTCTTGGGCGCAAAGCCGGCCCGTGTCCGGCGGACGGCCCGGGAGAGCGCATTGATGGCCTCGTTTTGGCCCACCACCCGGCGGTGGAGTTTCTCCTCAAGGTTCATGAGCCGGCCGGATTCGGACTGGGTCAGTTTTTGAACCGGGATCCCCGTCCACATCTCGACCACGGCGGCAATATCCTCTTCCGTGATTTCAACCGGTTTGCAGGTCTTTTCAAGTTCCCCGATCTCGGCTTCCACCCGCATCATCTCGGAGCGGAGTTCGGCCTGGATCTCGTAGAGGGGGAGTGAATCCCCGGCATCAGTCTGGTTGGAGATGGCTTCCTCGTTCTCCTCCCGAAGATCGATCAGCTCTTCTTTCCTGTCATTCAGTTTCTTCAATTCGGTCAGGCAGGCCGAGTCCAGGTTCTGGCGGGATCCGGCTTCGTCGATCAGGTCGATGGCCTTG
>DUUZ01000152.1 GCA_012841255.1 Clostridiaceae bacterium | reverse complement strand
CGGTCATCCAGCTGCGGCCGGCCGAGGCCTTGACAGCCCTTCCGGTCCTCTTTCCTGCCGCGGTCCCCGGTGTCTTTATCGGCTGCCTCCTGGCCAATCTTCTGAATCCTGCACCTTTGGGCCTGGTTGACATCCTGGGAGGCAGCATAGTCACGCTTTTTGCGGCCTGGCTGAGCTTCCGCCTGGGCCGGCCCTGGAGGAGGATCCTGGCCGGGGAGATGGAGGCCGGGCGGACCCGCATGCGCTTTCCTTCCTGGCGGCCCCTGATCCTGGCCCTCCTGCCGCCCGTCCTCCTGAATGCCCTGGTCGTCGGCTCCTACCTGCCCTTCCTCATTACACCGGGTCAAGTGACGGCCGGGCTGCTTCTGGCCGGCATGGGCTCCATCCTGGTCTCCCAGGCCCTGGTGGTCTACGGTCTGGGGCTACCCTTGGCGGCAGCACTTCGCCACACCCCCTGGGCCCGGAGGGTCTATCTGACTGAATTTTCAAAGGAGAGGAAGAATGACAGATAAAAAACAGGTCCACTATTTTGCCCCCCGGCCCCATGCCGGCCATGACTTCAAAAGAGTGGCAGGGGAGTGGGAGGGAATCTCTTTTTCCTTCCTGACCGACCGGGATGTCTTTTCCCGTGACCGGGTGGATCCGGGAACCGGCCTTCTGCTTGAAAATGTCCTCAAGGCCGAAAAAGACCGTCCGGTCCGGCTTTTGGATCTGGGAACCGGAATCGGGATCATGGCTCTGGTTTTGGCTCAGCTCAGGCCGGCTTTTTCGGTGACGGGCAGCGATGTCAATTCCCGGGCCCTTGATCTGGCCCGGCAAAATGCCCGCTTCCTGGATCTGGAAAAACGCACTTCTTTTATGGAGGCAGACGGGGTTCCTGCAGGCGGCGTCTACGACCTGATCGTCTGCAATCCGCCCATCCGGACCGGCAAGGACACAGTCTACCGGCTCTTTCGAGAAGCCGAAAAAGCCCTGGCACCCGACGGTGCCCTTTATATCGTCATCCGGGTCAAGCAGGGGGCCCGGTCAGCCAGGGAGGAACTCTCAGGTCTCTTTGACCGGACGGACACCCTGGACCGCTCGGGGGGTTATCATGTGATCAAGGCATGGAAGGTGAAGGAGGAGAGTCTATGATTGCCATTTCAGCTATCGGCCAGGACAGCCACCGCTTTACCGGGGGCCGTCCCCTTATCCTGGGCGGCGTCCGGATTCCTGACGTCCCGGGACTAGAGGGCAACAGCGACGCCGACGTGGTTCTCCACGCCCTGACCAATGCCCTCTCCGGCCTTTCCGGTGTCCGGATCCTGGGAGAAGAGGCCGACCGGATGTGCCGGGCCGGGATCACCGACAGCCGGGCCTATGTCCGGGCGGCTTTGGATACCTTGGGCGATATCCGGCTGGTGCACCTGTCCTTTACCATTGAAGCCGCAAAACCCAGGCTTTCGGACCATATCGAGCGGATGCGGGAATCCATCGCTTCCCTGACGGGCCTGCCCGTCGGACGGGTTGCCATGACGGCAACCTCAGGGGAAGGTCTGACAGCCTTCGGCCGGGGGGAGGGCATGTCCTGCTTCTGCCTGGCCTCGGCCCTCATCCCAGATTAAGTGTAAGCGGATTCAATATATTCTTTCCAGGCGGCAATACCCCGTTCCATCTCATCCAGGGCGCGGTTGAGCCTCCGTATTTCAGCGCGCAGATCGGGGACTGAGCCGGGGTCCTCCATATCCGGCATGCGGATCCCCCGGTAGATATGGAGGAGACCGTAGGCCGCCCGCAGGAAATAGGGCTGGGACAGGCCCCGGATTCCTTCGAAATAATCTCTAGTCTTATTCAGGGCCACCGCCGCGGGCAGGGCGCTGATCATGGTTTCCACATCACTCATTTCTGCCTGGCAGGAGGCGATCAGGTCTTCCGGCCTTCCCAGATGCCGCATAAAGTGCCGGGAATCGATGTAGCGCCGGACGCCTTCTTCCGTCAGGAAACGGAAGGTCAGGCCGCCGAAAGAAAAGAAGGCAACGGGGATCAGGAGGAAGAAGGCAATGCCGGCGTGGGTGATGAAGAAAAGGCCCAGAGCCATGGCCAGAAAAAGAACTGCAAAACCCAGGAAGACATATCTGAAGATCCGGGTCCAGGAGGACTTGACAAGAGGACCCTCCCGGAAAGCCTGGTCCACCTGCTGGCTGAAACGGTGGGCCAAAAGCTTGAATTCTGCCTGCCGGGCCGCGGCCCGCAGGCGTTCGGGAGCCAGGACATGGTCATAGGCCGGGTCATTTTGGAAGAGCCAGTCCAGGAGAATGATTTCCCAGGGGGTGAAAGCGGAAAAATCGTTGCGGCCGGGATTCTTCCAGATGAAGACCTCGTCGGACCACTCGATTTCCCGCCGGTTGATCAGCTGCAGGATGCTGGCCAGGAGCATGCGGGAGCTGGCCGGGCGGAGCAGGGCCAGTTCGGCAACCAGGGCCGGGGTCTCCAAAATGGGCCAGCAGGCGTAATCTTCATCCGGCCGCCGGATCCGGATGATCTGGAGAAGATAAAGGAGCAGGTAGATGAAAAGGCCGGCACCGACCAGGGGCGTGATGAAGTAGTCGGCGGACTGACGGAACTGCCCCATGCGGACCAGATTCCTGATCTGGGTCTCAGCCCTGCTGAAGAGGGTCTGAAGGGAGGCCGTCTCCGAGGAGGGAAGAATCAGGGGGAAGCAGTTGATGGAGGTACTGACCAGAAGGCCGATCCCGTCAATCTTGTAAAAAGACTGGTTGTCGACGTAGGAGAAGCCCGAGGCGGATTGGGGAATGGCGGTCATGGGCTGGACGGACAGGGGCAGGATGTCGGTCAGATGGCCTGCCTGGCAGCCTTCCGGGAGTGAAAGGGTCCAGCGCATGGTATCGACCAGGGTTTCGGCCCGGACGGCCAGGAGAGGGCCGGAGATCAGGGCATGGCCATCTTTTTCCACAACCCCCCGGTTCCACTGGTAGCCCAGGCGGAAGACATAGTCGCCCGACAGGGCGGTCATCCGGATGTCCACCCGGATCCGGTCATTCTTCCGTGTGGTGGTGTAGGAAAAGGGCTGTTCTTTCAGTTCATCCTCCTGGGGGATGTCCAGGTATTTCTCCTCTCCGTCGGCAGCCGTCTTCTGCGCAAATTCCAGGGAGAAGAGCTGCGGTTCGCCTTCCAGGGGAAAGATCAGGTCAAAGGAAATCCGGGTACGGGGCTTGTGAAAATAATGGGCCAGGGTCTCGGTGATGTCGACGGTTCCGTCGGTATTGACCTTGACATCGATGACGGCTTTGGTGACAGAACTTCCCTGTTTTTCGCCCGCCGCTTCCACGGGGAGGGGGGGCAGAGCCATGAAGATGAGGACCGCCATGAGGGAGAAAAGAAAGATGCTCCGGCCGACTGACCGTTGCCTGCCTGAAAACGTAAGTCCTCTTCGTCTGCCCAAGGGTCCAACCTCCATACATACAACCTGATCCATATAGCTTCAGTTTATCATCTTTCCTGGGAATGTCTGCTGCGGGAAAGCTTGTATGGTCCGGTATCCGGCAGGCTTTCAGGAAATGTTCCCGCATTTGACGCCTTTGCGTCAATCATTGTATACTTCTTCTGAACTGTGAATCCAAGAGGGTTACTCAGAGTCCACTGTGAGGGGAGGGATAAGGTTGACGGAGATTCGCGTTAAAGAGAATGAATCCCTGGACAGTGCGCTGAGACGTTTCAAGCGTTCATGCGCCCGTTCCGGCGTGCTGGCTGAAGTAAGAAAGCGCGAGCACTATGAAAAACCGAGTGTAAGACGCAAAAAGAAAGCCGAAGCCGCCAGAAAGCGCAAACGCTGATTTTTCTAGCAAGACATTGGAAGAGGTTCGCCGTGCTTCACAGCGGGCCTCTTTTCATTGGGAAGAGGATGGGGGAAAGACACGTGCCGGACGATAAAGACAGGCAGGATATGCTGAATTGGCTTTCACCGGCTCCCTGGCAGTTGCGCCAAGGCGGTGACCGGAAGGGGGGCAGTCTTGTCGAGCGGATTTTGGCAGCCCGTGGCTATGACAGCCCGGAAGCCGCAGCGTCTCTTTTCCAGCTTTCCCTGGAGGACCTGCCCGATCCCTTCCTTTTCCGTGACATGGACAGGGCTGTCAAGATTATTCTTTCCTGTCTGGACAAGGCAAATCCCCGGATCCTTATTTTCGGGGACTATGACGCCGACGGACTGACGGCGGCCGCTCTCCTCTCCCGCTATTTCGAGGAACTGGGTCATCTCCCCCTGATCCTGATCCCTGACCGTTTCGATGACGGCTACGGCCTTTCGCCGGCCCTGGTTGCGGAGATCGGCCTGCACCGGCCCGACCTGGTCATCACGGTCGACACCGGGACCTCGGCCCCGGCCTCCATCGGGGAACTCCTGGACCAGGGAATCGATGTAGTCGTGACCGACCACCACCAGGCAACAGGCGGCCAGGAGAACATGAGAGCCCCCCTGATCAACCCCTCCCTGGCGGATGAGCCCTACCCCTTCAAGAGTCTGTCGGGCGCCGGGGTGGCCCTGATGCTGACCCTGGCCCTGGACAAGAGGCTGGGCCGGGTATCGCCTTTGCGGGATCAGCTCATCACGCTGGCCACAGTCGGGACTGTGGCGGATGTGGTCAGCCTGACCGGGGCCAACCGGATTATTGTCCGCCATGGTCTGGAGCACTTCCCCCGGTCGGCGCCGGAGGGGCTGCGGGCGGTCTGCCGTTCCTCTTCAGCCGACATGCGAAGACTTGACACCCGCGATATCGCCTTTTCCGTGGCTCCCCGTCTGAATGCCGCCGGCCGCATGGGGGATGTCCGCCTGGCCCTGGACCTGCTGTTGGAGAATAATCCGGTCCGGGCAGAGGAGTTGGTGGCGTCCATGGACAGCCTCAACCAGGAGAGGCGGCAGGCGGAACAGGAGGTTTTCGGCCAGGCCCTGGATTCCGTCCTGGATGAGGCCGGGGATGAACCCCTGGCCGTGGCGCTTGCCGCCGGTTCCGGCTGGCATGTAGGAGTGCTGGGCATTGTCAGTTCCAGACTGGTGGAAAGGCTGCGGGTTCCCGCCATCACCCTGAATGAGGAGGATGGAATCCTGACAGGATCGGCCCGTTCCTACGGCCGGATCAATCTCCTGGCAGCCATCCGGTCGGCCGGCCATCTTCTGGAAAAATACGGGGGACATTCAGGGGCTGCCGGCCTGACGGTCCGCAAGGAAAATCTTGAGGCCTTCCGGAAGGCCTTGGACCGCCATCTTCGGGCCATCCCGCCAGGGGAGCGCCAGAGCCCCCATCTGGCCGATGTCCTCATGGACGGCCGGGACCTGACCGTGGACACCATTATGGGCCTTGAGGTTTTTGAGCCGACAGGAGCCGGCTTTGAACGCCCCCTGGTCTGGATGGAGGATCTGACCATCGAAAACGTCAGCCGGGTGGGGGAGGGCCGCCACCTCAAATTCACTCTCCGGACCTCGGATGAGAGTATGCAGACCGCCGATGCCCTCCTCTTCGGCCGGGGGGAGGACATTGTCTTTTTTGCCCCGGGCGATCTGGTGGATGTCATGGCTTACCCCGAGATCAATGCCTGGAGGGACCGCCGGACGGTCCAGTTGAGGCTTTTGGATATCCGGCCGGCCCGTGAGGACAGGGACAATGAGACGGCGCTTTCAGCCTGTCAGGCGCTTTTGGAGGACCGGCCCCCCGGCCGGATCCCGCCTTTGAATCTGACGCCGGCTTTCTTCTCGGCCCTGTGGCCGCTTGCCGACGCTCTCTCCGGTCCGGGAGCAAGAAGTGTAATCTTTCATCCGGTGCGTCTGGCCTGGCTTCTGTCCCATCGCTATAATGTGGAGGCAGGGGCCCTGGCGGTTCTTCTGGGTCTTGCGGTTTTTGACCAGGCCGGCCTCCTGTCCCTGGTCCGCAACGAAGACCAGACTTTGGCCTTTCGGGCGTCCAGGGAGGGAAGGGAACGGCCGGCCCTGTCGGACACTGCTTTGTGGGGACGACTGAAAGCGATGGGAGCAATTCAAACATGACGGATCCGGTCCTTTACACGGAAGAACAGCTGGAAAGCCTGGCCCGAACCGACGCTGAAATGCAGGGTCTGATCGATGCCTGGAAAAAAGCTGCCCATAGAGATGAAGCAGACCTGATCACCCGGGCCTATCTGATGGCCAAAGAGGCGCACAAGGCCCAGTTCCGTGCGACAGGCGAACCCTATATCATCCACCCGGTTGCGGCCATGAAGATCCTCTTTGACCTGGGTCTGGTCGATGAACACACCCTGGCCGCCGCCCTCATTCACGATACGGTCGAGGACACCGAGGTCACCCTGGAGGACGTCCAGGAAGAACTGGGTGCCGACGTTGCCGAACTGGTGGACGGGGTGACCAAGCTGTCCCGGATTTCCTATTCGTCCCGGGAGGAGATGCAGGCCCAGAATTTCCGCAAGATGTTCCTGGCCATGGCCCGGGATATCCGGGTGGTCCTGATCAAGCTGGCCGACCGCCTGCATAATATGAGGACCATGAAATACAGGACTCCCGAAAAACAGGTGGCCACGGCCCGGGAGACCCTGGACATCTACGCCCCGCTGGCAGCCCGGCTGGGGATCCACCGGATCAAGTGGGAACTGGAGGATCTGAGCCTCCGCTATCTGGATCCTGACGCCTATTACGAACTGGTGGGCATGCTGTCCCAGCGCCGGTCCGACCGGGAGGAATACCTGAAGGAGATCTCGGACGAATTATCCGAGCGCATTGCGGCCATGGGGATCAAGGCCGACATCGAGGCCCGGCCCAAACATTTTTACAGCATCTACCGCAAGATGAAGGAACAGACCAAGCAGCTGGATGAGATCTACGATCTTTTTGCCGCCCGTATCATTGTGCCCACGGTCAGCGAATGCTATGCCGTCCTGGGCCTGGTCCACGAACTCTACAAGCCCATTCCGGGCCGTTTCCGCGACTACATCGCCATGTCCAAGAGCAACGGCTACCAGTCCCTTCATACGACGGTGGTGGGTCACAGGGGAATTCCCTTCGAGGTCCAGATCCGGACCGAGGAGATGCACCGGACCGCTGAATACGGCATTGCCGCCCACTGGCGCTACAAGGAGGGTTCAGCCGACCGCAAGCAGGACATCTTCGAGGTCCGCCTCTCCTGGCTGCGTCAGCTTCTGGAATGGCAAAGCGATATGAGCGACGCCCACGACTACATGGATGCACTGAAAGAAGGGCTCCTGCCGGAGGAGGTCTTCGTCTTCACCCCCATGGGCAAGGTGGTGTCCCTGCCTTCGGGCGCGGTCCCGGTCGATTTTGCCTACCACATCCACAGCGATATCGGCAACTCCATGTACGGGGCCAAGGTCAACGGCCGCATGGTCTCCCTGACCTATGAGCTGAAAAACGGGGACATCGTGGAAATTCTGACCTCGGACAAGGTGCGGGGCCCCTCCCGCGACTGGCTGAATCTGGTCAAGAGCAGTACGGCCAGAAACAAGATCTCCTCCTGGTTCAAAAGGGAACGCCGGGATGAGAATATTGTCCGCGGCCGGGAGCTGCTGGACCGGGAAATTCAAAAACTGGGTTTCCAGACTTCGGATCTTCTGAAAAAGGAGTATGTCGCCCCCATCCTCAAGCGCTATTCCCTGCACGCCCTGGACGATCTTCTGGCCGGGGTGGGCTACGGCGGCCTGCCCGCCGGACGGGTGGTCCCCAAGCTGCGGGATGCCTACGTCCTCTCCCTGCCCGAAACCGAGCGTGTCAAACTGGGTTACCGGGTATCCAAGGCCGGCCAGGTCATCCATAACCCGACCAATATGCTGGTCAGCGAAGCTCTGATTCTGGAACAGACGGCCCCCAAGCCCCCCAAAAAGAAACAGCAGAAGAAGGCAAGCGATATTCCGGTCAAGGTCAGGGGACTGGACAATGCCCTGGTCAAGATGTCCCGCTGCTGCAACCCCGTGCCCGGCGACCAGATCATCGGCTACGTGACCCGGGGGATGGGGGTGGCGGTCCACCGGATCGACTGCCCCAACATCCGCCACATCCTGGATGCCTTTGACCGCTCCCCCGAGGATGCCGAGCGGGCCTCCCGCCTGATTGATGTGGTCTGGACCACCGAATCCCTGGATTCCCACCGGACCTATCCGGTCAACATCCGGATCATTGCCCGGGACCGCTTCAATCTCCTGGCCGAGATCTCAGCGGCCATCGCCGAGGAGCAGGTGTCTGTCCAGGCCGCCCATATCTCGTCGGCCCGGGACATCAGCGCCAATCTGCTGGTTACCGTGGAAATCGAGAACCAGCAGCAGTATGACCGCCTGGTCGGCCGGATCAAGGCCATCGACAGCGTGGTCAGCGTGTCGCGCGGCCATAACTGATTTTTAAACCCTTTAGATCCTGACCACCGAGACCATGATGACCGGCCGCCTGCGGCTGTAGTCGAAAAGAGTCTTCTGGATCTTGTCCCGAACCCCGTCTGAAGTCATATGGCTGACCAGGGGTTTCTTTTTCTCCCAGAGTTCATCCGCAATGTCCCGGACCTTG